>CAJWZY010000145.1 GCA_913050545.1 uncultured bacterium
TCTTCCGCCTCTGGCTCGGCTGCCTCTTCTTCAGCGGCTTCTTCTGCCTCTGGCTCGGCTGCCTCTTCTTCGGCGACTTCTTCAGCCTCTGACTCGGCGGTCTCTCCTTCGGCGACTTCTTCCGTCTCCGGCTCGGCTGCTGTTTCTTCGGCTTCCGGGGCCTCTGCTTCTGCAGTCTCCTCGCTCTCTGCAAGAGAATCGGGGAGGTCGTCCGGGTCTTCCTTTCTCATCTGCTCGAGTTCTTCGTCTGTGATCGGCTTGATCTCGAGTTCCCATTCAGTCAGCTTCGAGGCAAGGCGGACGTTCTGCCCACGCTTGCCGATTGCCAGGGATTGCTGGTCCGGTTTGACATAGATCTGGGCTTTCTGTTCATCGTAATCGAGGTCCATCGAAGAGATCTCGGCCGGCTTGAGCGCCTGGATAATGAGGACCTCGATCGATTCGTTCCAGCGAACGATATCGATCTTCTCACCAAACAACTCATCGACGATGTTCTTGATTCTCGATCCGCGAACTCCAACACAGGCACCCACGCAATCCACGTTGGTGTCGTAGGTCGTTACCGCGACCTTGGTGCGGTAACCGGCCTCCCTGGCGATCACTTTAATCTCGATCACGTTGTCCTGGACCTCGGGGATCTCGAGTGCAAAGAGCTGGCTGACGAGTTCTTTGTCTGTCCTGGAAAGAGTGATCTTGACGCGGCTGGTGCTCTTCTGAAGGTCTTTCACCAGCGCCTTGATTCGTTCGCCGACACGAAATCGTTCACCCGGGGCCTGTTCGCTTCGTGGCAGGAATCCTTCGACTCTTCCGAGGCTGACGATCAGGTTGGGGCCTTCGTAGCGCTGAACCACACCGGAAACCAGCTGCCCTGTTTTATCTTCGTATTCTTCGAAGATCCGGTCCCGTTCGGCTTCCCTGATCTTCTGAAAGAGGACCTGTTTGCCCGACATGGCTGCCAGGCGACCGAGATCTTCGGCATCGATTTGCTTGCCGTCTTCGGTGACTGTCGTTTCACCGGTTTCTCTGTCGATTATGACAGTGGCTGTTTCAGTTTCGCCGAGTTTTTTGCGCACGGCAGAAAGCAATGCAGCCTCGATGCCCTGGAAGACGACTTCTTTCTCGATTTCCTTCGAGCGATGGATCGTGTCTACAAGTCTGAGGATCTCTTCGGATTTCATCGGATCAGGCCGTTCTCTGGTAAGTGTTCTTTATGCTGGGAAACCAGTCGGTTCACTGGCAGCTGTCTTCCAGGCAAAAAATCTGAATGTCAGTTGTTTGCGGCCCAAAGGACCGATTGTTCAATTTGTATCGGAAAAAGCAGGATGTTCTAAAAAGCAGACTCCCGAAGAGGGGAGTGAAAGACGGTCAGCATACCACCGCTTCACAGGAACGACCACATGCCACCCCATTAAATGAGGTGGATTCAGTACATCCTGAGAAATCAATTAAACCGCCACTGTTTTACTGGATACAGCGGAACACGCGGGTGCACCGCCTACCCGGGAAGCACAAAGCAGCTTTCCAGGAGAATAACTACAGCGAGATAAAAGACTTAGGAGTCGAAGCAGCAGTTCGGGCTATTTTAGTTTGCTGCAAAAGGCTGTCAAGCCTTTCTGCTCCTGGGGCTTTCTTCCGTGGGAGGCTGGTGGAGTTCCGATTTTGCGAGGTTATAAATTTGTGTTCCCGGTTCCCAGAACAGCCGCCGGAAGACACGCACGGGAAAGTCTTTACGCAGGCCTTTCCTGCATTTCAGCCAGGCAGCGAGGAGTTCGCCGCCCAGGCGAGGAAGGTCTTCTCCCTGGTCGATATCGCTCAGGGTGGGCAGGGTCCTGCTGGAGAGGTTCAGCTTTGAGGCGATATTCAAGGTGGCTTTAAGGACGCCCGGATGGCTCCAGTGCCTCAGCCTGAACAGCTCAGGGGCAGGGCGCCGTAGCCCGATAAGGTAATAACCTCCATCGGCAGCGGGACCGAGAACGAGATCGTTATTTCGCAGTGCAGTGAAGGCCTGTTTGACCAGGTTTCTTTCCAGCAGAGGGCAGTCACTGCCGATCAGGATCGCCGATTTCGCCCCATGCTGGAACATATGGGCAAATGCTGCCTGCATTCGCCTTCCGAGGGAGCCACTGCACTGAGGTTCGAAGAAGGGCTCAGGAGCGCCTTCCGGCAGTAGTTTGCGGCAGGCTTTGAGCTCTTCGGCCGGGGAATAGAATACTGTGGTCCTGCAACGATTGAGAGCCTGGGTCCATTGCAGGGTGTCGGCGGCCATATCGACGTAGAGATCCCGGGCGCCTGCAAGACCCACGCTCCTCGCAAGGCGGGTTTTGACTTTTCCCGGTTTTGGCGCCTTTACGAAGACTCCCAGGTGGGTGGGGGAAGATCTTTCATTCACCAGGGCTTTGTTCTCCAGCGCTCAGGAGGAGGCGATAAAGGTAGCGGGGTACAGATTGGGGTTAAAGGGCAGGTCGCTATTGATCCGAAATAAAGACAGAGAAGGCGGTATTCTCTGCAGAAAACAAACGAGGCCACGACAAGTATAGGCTTAGTGAGAGATAAATTATCGGGACTTTCCTGTGCGACAGCCGTATTCAGGCGTTAGACCTACTAAAGACGAAGAGTTTTCGGGTCACTGAAGTTTATCGGCCATCGTGTTATAATCCCGCCGTGCGATGGTTTTTTCGTATGTTCGACCGTATTTTCTGGGCGAACTGCGGTTCCAGGCGATGTTCCTTGCGCGAAGAAGTGAAGATTCCATGATCTGTGAATCCTGCAAAGAAAATAATGCATCAGTGCACATGATCGACGTGGTCAACAATTCCAAGATGGAATTGCACCTTTGCGAAGATTGTGCCAAGAGCAAGGGGGTCACGATCAAGAGCCATATGCAGAAGAGCAGTTCTGATAAAGGCATTGCCGAAGGTTTGCCTGAGATCTTTCAGAGCCTCTCGGGGTCCCAGGGGACTGCCGGGATGGAAGCCTGCTCGCAGTGCGATACGACCTACCGGCAGTTCAGGTCTTCAGGAAAATTCGGCTGTCCGCATTGCTATACAGCATTCCGGGTCAAGCTGAGTGATCTGCTCGAGAAAATTCACGGTCGCGCCGAGCACAAGGGTAAGGTGCCCAATAGTGCGGGTGGAGAGGTCGCTCTTCAGAAGGAATTGCAGGATCTGATGTCGGATCTCGATCATGCCGTCAACGATGAAGCTTACGAGCGGGCGGCTGAGCTTCGTGACCGGATCCAGCGTTTGCAGGAAGGTCCTTCCGAGGTCTGAGTCCGGGCGGTCATTCTTCCTGGATGGGAAGAAGTGTTTTAAAGAAGTGGAATCGAGTAGTTGAGCCAGGGTGGCAGCGGGAATAATGAAACTCAGTGATCTTCAATCCAGCTCAGGAGAATGGCTGGGAGGTACAGGGCCCGAAGCTGATATTGTGATCAGCTCCCGAATACGGCTTGCCCGTAATCTCGGAGGCCAGCCCTTTCTCTCATCCGCTGATGAGCAGCAGTTCGGCCAGCTCGAGAGGCTGATTCGCGAAGGCATGGAGAATGCCGCCATGCCCGGGGGCATGAGTTATTTCGCCATGCAGACAATGCCTATGCTGGACCGGCAATTCCTGGTTGAGCGCCATCTGATCAGCCGGGAGCATGCCTACGGCAAGGGGCCTCGGGGAGTCGGGTTGGCAGTCGATGAGACGGTCAGTATCATGGTCAACGAGGAAGATCACCTCCGGATCCAGGGACTTTGCTCCGGGCTGCAACTGCGGGAGGCCTGGTCCCGTGTGGATGCTGTTGATACGGGATTGGATAATTGTCTCAAATACGCATTTTCACCTGAGTTCGGCTACCTGACAGTTTGCCCGACAAACACAGGTACCGGCCTGAGGGCTTCCGTCATGCTGCATCTTCCAGCACTGGTGATGACCCGCCAGATTGATAAGGTTTTCCAGGCGGTTTCGAAGATCGGCCTGATTGTTCGTGGACTCTACGGAGAAGGAACCCAGGCCTCGGGAGATTTCTACCAGATCTCCAACCAGTCCACTTTGGGGAAATCTGAGATAGCCATTATCGAAAACATCGAGGTGGTGATACCCAAGATCATAGAATACGAGAAGACGGTCCGGAACAACCTGATGCATCAGAAGCATGAGGTGATGGAGGACAAGGTCTGGCGTGCCTACGCGATGTTGAAATATGCTCGCGTGATTACCAGCGAGGAGACCATGGACCTTCTTTCTGCGGTACGTATGGGCGTGAGCCTTGGAATTATCCAGGACATCAAGATGAGCACCATCAACGAGCTGTTTCTGTTCACGCAACCGGCGCATCTACAGAAACAGAAGGAAGCCCAGCTTGATGAATTCGAGCGGGATATGGTTCGAGCTTCCTATATACGTAAGAAACTTCAGCAGGGCGAATGAGTGCCGATTGTGTAACTATCACTTGAAATGAATTAAATCAGTCTCAAAATAATCAGGTGCCTCGGCGGGTCGGCAGTAGCAGTCGATAGGTTTTTTGGGTGTTCTGCACCCGCAAGGTGGTCAGCACCCGCAAGGTAAACGGTACCGGCGGCTTGGTTGTCCCCGTGGGCACGGAAACACCGCCTGTAAGAAGTTTGCTTCGGACTCGTAAAGAAGTTCGGGAGGCGGTTTTTTTAAGGAAACAATCTGCCGCTCAGCGCAGTTGAACGAAGTGTTGAGGCAGACGAGGAGGTAAAGGTCAAATGTTCGACCGTTTTACAGATCGAGCCAGGAAGGTTATGGCCCTTGCGCGAAAGGAAGCGCAGAGGTTCAACCATGATTTCATTGGTACTGAACACATACTGCTGGGCCTGATCCAGGAGGGCAGCGGTGTCGCCGCCAGTGTTCTGAAGAACCTGGGAGTAGAGATCAGCAAGATCCGCTCCGAGATCGAGAAGAATGTCCAGTCAGGGCCATCGATGGTCACCATGGGGCAGCTTCCTTTTACTCCTCGCGCCAAGAAGGTACTCGAGCTGTCGATGGAGGAGGCCAATGAACTGGGCCACAATTACATTGGCACTGAGCACCTCCTGCTGGGCCTGATTCGTGAAAACGATGGGGTCGCTGCGCAGGTTCTGCTCGACCTCAATCTGAAACTGGAAGATGTGCGCTTCGAGGTGCTTGAGTTGCTTGGCGCCGACTCCGAGTCAGAGAGCGCGATCCCCCAGTCATCCTCTTCGGAGGGCGGCAAGAAAAGCCGCTCCAAGACTCCGGCTCTCGATGCCTTCGGCCGCGCCCTGACTGAGCTGGCCAAAGAAAGTAAGCTGGACCCGGTCATCGGACGCCATGATGAAATTGAGCGGGTGATCCAGATCCTCAGCCGTAGAACGAAGAACAACCCCGTTCTCCTGGGTGAGCCTGGTGTCGGAAAGACGGCCATCGTCGAGGGGCTCGCGCAGGACGTGATCAGCGGCAACGTCCCCGAGATTCTCAGGGAGCGCCGGATCGTAGTGCTCGACCTCGCCATGATGGTCGCGGGAACCAAGTACCGCGGTCAGTTTGAAGAGCGGATCAAGGCCGTGATGACAGAGGTTCGCAGGGCTAAGAATGTCGTTCTCTTCATTGATGAGCTTCATACTCTCGTAGGTGCGGGTGGAGCGGAAGGTGCTATCGATGCATCCAATGTGCTCAAGCCGGCCCTTTCCCGTGGGGAGGTGCAGTGCATCGGGGCTACGACACTGGATGAATACCGTAAGTTCATCGAGAAGGATGGAGCCCTGGAGCGGCGCTTCCAGACGATCATGGTGAATCCGCCAAGCAAGGAGGAGACCGTCGAGATCCTCAAGGGATTGCGGGACAAGTACGAAGCACATCACCGTGTGCAGATTACCGACGATGGGCTCGAGGCCGCCGTGGAGTTCTCCACGCGCTATATCTCCGGCAGGTTCCTGCCCGACAAGGCCATCGATGTCATCGACGAGGCGGGGGCCCGCCTGCGGCTACGGACCATGACTCCCCCACCCGATGTGGGCGACCTGGATTCCGAGATTGCCGGCCTTGAAAAGGAAAAGGAGGAGGCCGTGGCCGACCAGGATTTCGAACTGGCCGCCAAGAAACGTGACGAGGCCTACCAGCTTCGCCGCAAGCGGGAAA
>CAJWZY010000146.1 GCA_913050545.1 uncultured bacterium
AATTTGAGATTCACCTCGCGGCTCACACGGTAGTGACTGATATTCTGGACCTTCTCTACCTGCAGGTTGAGGCTCTCGTGGAGAAAGCGCTTGATTCCGATGATCTTGGATCCATTACCCAACAGGTACAGCCTGGAGAAGTTGACCTCTCCATGCTGGCTTCTGTAAAAACCGATCGAACGGTGAATTTCACCGACCAGCTCTTTGAGCTTGGGCTGGATAACGGCCTGGAAAATCTTCACGGCCTTCTGGGGCTCGCGGGAGGTTGCCAGCTTGAGCTTCTCAGCGGCGGCAAACCCGAGATTGAATCTCTCCTGGATCGCCTTTGTAATCTCGTTGCCGGAATGAGGGATCGGCCTGATAAAGAACCGGTTCCCATCAATGAAAATGAGATCGGTGTGCGATGCCCCGATATCGAGAAGGATCGAGGGCTCATCCAGGTCAAGGTCGTAAGCCGAGTAGTTCAGCACTCCAAGGTATCCGATCGAAACCGACTCGACCGGGAGGTCCCTGTTGGCGAACTCCAGCAGGAAGTCCTCAACGACCTCCTTCCTGATAGCAAAAAGAGCGACCTCTTTTTCTTCCCCCGGAAGGTACTCCCGGTCCACGACATGAAAATCCCAGATGACCTCATCGAGAGGAAATGGAATCTGCTGCGAAGCCTCGTAGCCGACCATCTCATTGACCTTCTTGTCATCGAAAGCCGGCATCTTGATAAACCGAGAGAAAGTGCCCTGCCCGGGATGGGCAACAACAACAGGATCCTTGACACTGTTGCGGGAAATAAACACCTCGAAAGCTTCACGAGCCAGGGCCCCAGAATCTTCGCTGCCATCTCCAAGGGGATAATCGACCTTGTCGACGGCTAAGATTTCTACATTGCCCCCTTCGCGCTTCAACCTGACAGCCTTCAGCGAGGACTTGCCAAGATCAATGTTCCAAACTGTATTGATTGCCATCTAATTGATTTCCTGGATAAGGAACCTATTCTCCGAATCAGATCTCGGAGCGTAACTAAACCCCCGCGGGAATCTCCAACCCATCAATCCCAACTCCCGGCGGAAGCGAGATCGGTTGATCACCTGCAGGCTGAACGAAATTGATATTTAAATTCTGTCTGGAGTCGAGACCACAAAACTGAACGGATAAACACCCGCTCAAAATGCTCAGTAAATATTCAAACCGGACGGGAGCGAAGCCTCTCTCCCTCTTCTAAGTCTAATCAAGAGACCTGAATCAGTCCAAAATTCACCTAACACTTTGTTATTGCTGCATTTCGCAAGTCTTTAGATCGTATCACACCCTCCGATAACAAGTCAATCGCAGTGCCGATTGCTGCTCATAAATCCCTGCTTCAGGCCATACACCAGCAGGAAGAACCCAACAAATTGGTCTCCTGCTGCAAACACAGAACCGATTTTCAGAGATGTTCTCAAACCAGGTTCACAACAAATCATCACGCAGTCTCATCCAGCGGGAGCCTCACTGGGATTCTCCCCGGGAAAACACCTGGCCTGGACTCGAAAAGAAACCATCCAGGAATCAGGTATTCCCGGCATCGGCCCAGTCATACGCGAATCCGGCTACCGGAAACCAATGGCTCACCGGTTGCCAAATGCGAACTCAATTCGATTGAAAGTAGCTTGCTGTCAAATTCTTACGGATTGCCTTGGTGAGGCAAAACGCGAGTCTACAAGTTGATTCAACGCCAAGTCAAGGGACAAGAGAGCCGGAGAAAACATACCTGTAGTCAACTCGGGAATAACCGAATTGAAGCTCCCCTGGCCTTATGAAGGCAGTGGCAGGGAAAGCCTGCTCATGACAGCCTTGATATCCTGCCAGGCCTTGCTCTTTTCGTGAGGACTTCGCAAAAGGTATGCTGGATGGTAGGTAACCCGGACCGCAACACCATCGTAGTCGTGAAATTTTCCTCTCAGGCTCCCAACGCTGGCTTCGCTCGAGAGCAACGCCTTGGCAGCCACTCCACCGAGGGCACAGATCACCTCGGGCTGGATAATTTCCACCTGGCGGCGGAGATAGGGCATGCATGCGGCAATCTCCTCGGTAACCGGGTTGCGGTTCTCGGGGGGCCTGCACTTGACTATATTAGCTATGTAGACCTGCTCGCGCTCGAGCCCCATGGCCTTAATGATATCGTTGAGCAATTGGCCGGCCTTGCCGACAAAGGGCTCCCCTGCCAGGTCCTCATCCCGCCCGGGTCCCTCACCCACAAACAGCAGCCGGGCTCCAGGGTCCCCCACCCCGAAAACCGTATTGGTTCGCCCCTCACAGAGACCACAGAGAGTGCAACCTGCCACCTCTGCCTCGACAGGTTCGAGAGCCGCCCCCTTTTCCGGCCCTGGCAGGCTCTCAGGAGCTACCGCAGTCTCCCGCACAGTTGTTCCAGTCTCCCCCCCGGCAGGAGGTCTCGTTCCCTCACCCGCACGATCGGCTGTCGGAGAGTCCTCCACTGGCACCCGTGCAGGATCAGACGCAACCGGCATATCCCAGCCGAAATCACGATTCAATTCCAGCTGCTGACGAAGGGTCCGAATCGCATCAAGCGCCGGAGTCCCGCCTTGATCACGCAAGTCCTCAGGAATTTCGACCATCTCACCACCTCACCACAGCCTGGATCAGGATACAGGACCGGCGACATTGACAGGAATTTCATCCCAATGTCCCTGCAATCCACTGTCTGTAATCTTATCAACTTTCACCGCCTGAAGCGTACCCTGAAACCTCCTGAGAGCTCCAGCGGATGGTGCAGGAAAAGAGACCCTGAGGTAGCGCTGCGCCATTCCAACCAGGTAATTCTCATCCCCCTTGACGGGTCCTTCAACCAGCACCTCGAGGCTGCGTCCGAGAAACCGCTTCCTGTAGGCAAGATTCAGCTTCCTGTCGAGCTCGCCAAGAACTCCTGAGCGGCGTCGAACCTCTGCCTGGTCAACCACATCCCGCTTCAAAGATGCAGCCAGGGTGCCCTCGCGCATGCTGAAGGGAAAGACATGAATCTTGGAGAAAGCAAACTCCTCGCACCGCTCCAGGGTCTCTGAGAAATCCTCCCCGGTTTCACCCGGATGTCCCACGATCACATCCGTTGTCAGCGACGGGTCGACAAAACGTTTTCGCAACCCCTCCACAGCCCGGCGGAAATCGTCAATCGTATAACCCCGCCGCATGATCTCCAGGACCCTGTCTGATCCGGACTGGAGAGGGACATGCCAGTGCCGGCAGAAAACCGGGTTCTCCAGCAGGTCAAGCAGCCGGGGAGTAAAAGCCCTGGCGCCCAGTGAACTGAGGCGAACCCGCCGCAGTCCAGGCACCTCAACAATTTCTGTAAGGAGGTCGACAAGGACCCTGGGAGACTCAAAATCGAGGCCGTAATCCTGCAGGTGGACACCTGAGATGACAACCTCCACATAGCCATTATCGACAAGCCTCCGGATCTCATCGATCACGTCGCCGGCGGCACGACTTCTGGACAGGCCGCGCAGAAAGGGGATCGTGCAGAAGCTGCAGTAATTGCTGCACCCGTCCTGGACCTTGACCGTTGCACGGGTACGGTCGCCGAAACCGGAAATGCTCAAATCAAAGATGTCACGCATCTCAGAAGGAATCTCGTCACCCGGGTCCCAGCAACCATCGAGAAAGCTCGCCACCATCGGCTTCTCCTTGTTGCCGCCGAGCAGGGCTACCTGGGGAATCCGGCTGAAGGACTCCTTCTCTTCATCGCTGGAGCAGCCCACCACTACGATTCGAGCCTGCGGGTTCGTTCGCGCAGCGCGCTGGATGTACTTGCGGCTCTTGATTCCGCTCTGGGCCGTAACCGAGCAGGTATTTACAACGTAAACATCCGCCGGATCAGAGGCCTTGACCTCTTCATAGCCCAGCTCGAGCACCTCGCGGCGAATCGCCTCCGTCTCGTATTGGTTGATCTTGCAACCAAGAGTGATAAATGCAGCCGTTTTACTGTCCATGGCCGGTAGATGGTCGCCAGTGAAGCTTTCCAGTCAAGTGCTTTCCCTGCGAATAAGCGGCCGGAAACGTTTTCAGGAAGACGACTTCTTCCTGAGGGCCTCCTCGACCCCCCCGGTGACAAGGGAATCGAGACGGCCGCCGGCAGCCGCAATCTCACGCACCAGGCTTGATGAAATAAAAGAGGTGCCCGGGCTGGCCGGCAGGAATACCGTGTCAAGCTCGCCCTCGGCGCATTCGCGATTGGTGAGAGCCATCGGCAACTCAGAAGCGAGGTCCGCACCCGAGCGCAGTCCCCGGACGATCCACCGTGCCCCCAGCTTGCCGGCAAGCTGCACAGTGAGCCCCTCGAAAGAAGTGAACTCTAATTTCCCGCTGCCGCCAAGAGCTGCGGTTTCAGCCCTCAAGAGGTCGAGTCGTTCATCGGAAGAAAACAAACACTCCTTCGATGGGTTCGCCACCACCGCGACATGCAGCACATCAAAAAGATCCCTGGCCCTTTCGATAATCTCCAGGTGCCCTCGTGTTACCGGGTCGAAACTACCCGGATAGACAGCGATTGATTCAGTGCTCATATCTTCCTCTACCATCTTGACCAGGATTCCATGCCGCTGCCGGCAAATCCTACCGGGCGGAAGTTGATCGAAAAGGTCTGGTTGTCATCTTCACCCGCATCGAAGGAATACTCAAAGAACAAAGCGTAACGATGAAAAACCCGCCCCAGGGTGAAGCTCACTTCAGAATCCTTTTCACTCTGGATATTCCGCGCATAGTAAAACTGTGCGCGCCACTTTTCCTGCGGATACAGGGACAACAGTCCATAAACAAAATTGCTGTCCTCGCCAGCACCTACAGCCTTCGCGTTTACATTTCCGAGCGTCGCCGAGAACAAGCCGGGGACGACCTCTGCCCGAATTGAATTGTCCATGCGCTCGTCGCTGAACCCGTCGTTTGGATCAAGAGCAATCCAGGAGCGCAGGGACAGGGACTCGCTGGCCCGCAGGGTATGGTCGAGAAAGAGCAGCGAGAGGTCTTCCCCGCCGTTGTCTCGCTCCCCCTGCGGATAGAAGACGAGGCTGACCTCGCTGTCGAGGAGATGATGGCGCCTGAAGGATGACTGCTTCAGAGCAACATTGCGCCGTCCCAGGAGTGGACGTTCCATCTGGCCGCCATCCTCCCGGTTGAATCTCGAGACCAGGGCCTGGCGAAGTGACAGGGATACCCGCTGGGTAACGTCAAAAGAATCCACCTCGTCGATCCCGAAGGTCTCACCAGGGGACAGGTCGCTGGAGAATACATTCAGGTAGGAGACCTCGGGCACCACGAGATGCTTGAAACTGTCTACCCCAAAGAGCTCGGAGAGAGCCCCTCCACCAGTGGCGGGAAATGTCTTCGACCATTGCTGGCTGACAGTGACCCCTGATCCAAAGGCCGTTCGATCAGTGAAATCCCTTGATGGGTCGAGCACTTTCTCATAGCCGGTGTAGCGCGCAAAGGTCCATGGGCGAACCTCCAGGTAGGGACTCAGCCAGTCAAGCGGATAGGACCAGCCATTGTAGAGATCGAGACGTCCATGCCTGGGAGTATCGCTGGTTCCATCAGCAGAGCGACGGCGCAGGTTGGCAGCAGCAGCCTGCAGGTCCATGTAGAGGCCCGAATCAAACACCGGCTGCTGGTAGAGGCTCAACTTAAGCTCCGGGAGCCGTTCTATTGTCTCATCGAAGTCATTGACCCTGTACTTGTAGAGAGCTCCAAGGTGGAGGTTGTCCCCAAGATTGCGCCGCAGAGAGACCAGGCTCTCCTGCTCCTTTTCCTGCTTGGCCACCGTCTCGAAATACTCGTTGAGGAAATTCCTGTCCGATTGGGCCGAATACTCGATGTCAATCGTCCCCAGCCCGGAGACTGCCTGGCGATGGAGAAAAGCGGACCTTTTCCTTCGAGACCTGGATCGACGATCCGTGGAGTGCCTGGATCGGCTGGGAAAACGGCCCTTGGTTTCGTCACAACGCCTGGCACATCCTGCTCGAGCAGTGGTATCCCGAGGATTACGCGAAGATCGACCGGAAGCAGAAGGGCTTCAAAAAGCAGGTCGCGGAGGTCTTGTTCAGGAAGGGGTATCATG
>CAJWZY010000147.1 GCA_913050545.1 uncultured bacterium
GAAAATTCAAGCAGTCAGAGGCATGCAGGATATCCTGCCTGTACAGAAAAAGGCGTATCGGCGTGTTGAAGATGCGGCGCGTGGTGTCCTGGCCGCTTATGGCTATCAGGAAGTTGGGCTGCCCCAGCTGGAACAGACCCAGCTGTTTCAGCGTTCTGTGGGCGAGAATACGGACATTGTGTCCAAGGAAATGTATACCTTTGAGGACCGTAACGGTGACAGTCTGACACTGCGTCCGGAAGGTACCGCCGGCTGTGTGCGTTTTGCTGAAGAAAATGGCTTGCTGTTCAACCAGGTACAGCGCTTCTGGTACACAGGTGCTATGTTTCGTCATGAGCGTCCGCAGAAGGGCAGGTATCGACAATTTGAACAGATTGGCGTCGAATGCTTTGGCATGGCGGGCCCCGACATCGATGCTGAACTGCTTTTACTCTGCGCCCGATTCTGGCGGGACCTGGGAGTCGGAGACACCTGGAGCGTCCTGCTCTTCAACCTGGGCGTGGAGGTCGGCCAGCTTGCCATCGCCTGCCTGGTCCTGCCGGTCATCTGGATACTTCTCAAGCCGTGCAGCAACTTCAGGAAAATATCGGTGGCGCTGTCGATCGCCGTCTCAGCAGCCGGGCTCTACTGGTTCATCCAGCGAACCTTTTTCTGAACCACTGGTAAAGAGCCTCTTCGCCTCTCCCACAGTGGCAAAGAAACCTGTCCAATCAACGTGAGCAGTTGTTATTGCATCCCTCGAGGCGGACGCACTGCTCTCCGAGCGCGGGAGCGGGTCCCCCCTGGAACATATAGCCCAGCAGGTGGATGGCGTCGGAGAGATCAAAATTGGAATCTTCGTTAACATCCAGGACAGCGAGGTTGCCACCGGTCTGCATGGAGCCTTCGCAGGGAAGCGGCGCGTTGTCAGCGGCAAACAGGCGGCTCACCATGGAGAATCCATCGGAGATGTCAATCACGCCATCCTGGTTGCTGTCGCCCGGCCGCTGGCGGCCACCGAGGGCCGGGAAGCCCTCATCGCTGAAGCCAGGCGAGCCACCGAGCACGGTGCTTGCATCCCAGCCAGCCTGGACATTCCACTGCCCGGGATCGCCGAGAGGATCCCGGATCACCAGGCTGAGACCACCGCCATCTGTATCTTCGTACCAGGAATCACTGTAGGTAAACTGGTGGATGGGCTCTCCCAGCGGACCTTCAAGAATGAGCTCCTCACCGGCGTTCTCCAGCCGGCCGGTAAACTCACCAGCGACGAAAACCAGGTCGAGATTATAGCGCGAGGCGAAAGCTTCGACATCGTTGACGACAAGGACGTACTCACCGGGAGCGAGGACAGGGTTGCCCGTGTCCGGGAAGGTGAAATCCACTCCACCCTTGAGGCGTATACCCGCCAGGGGAACCGGGGCATTGCCTGTATTCAGCAGCTCGACATATTCGAAGTCTTCATCGGTAAATTCACTGCCGGCGGGCGGACCCTCGGGGTGGAACATGAACTCGCTGATCACGACGCCGGGAAGTTCAGTGTAAAAAGTCCCTGCTGCCGGCGGGCTCCAATGGGTGGAGCTGACCCTGATACGGGCCACCACCCTGGCTGTCTCGTTAAGCCTGACCGCCCCGCTGTAGCGCGTTGCGGAGGCCGAGGTAGAACCGCCGGGCGCCCGGGGATCGCTCCCATCCAGGGTGTAATAGATCGTCCCGCCACCCCCAAGGGTGAACTGGAAACCCGGCGTGACGGGACCCGGAGCGGGAGAGAAGGACGGCGGCAGGCGAAACTGCCCATCCATCCAGTCGGCCCTTGTCGCCAGCCAGGACCGCAGGTTGCTGATCTCTGTGCGCCAGCCGTTGGCCGAGATTCTCCCCCACTTGGCGCTATCACGCGGCTGGGCCTCACGGATCTCATCGGCCATGCTGTCGATGACGTTCAGGATGTTTGAATTGGACAAGGGGCCCTGGCGGAACTCGTTCCAGCGGTCCCTGTAGAGCTGCATGAAATCCGGATCGTCGAAGAGCCTCCCCCACCAGGGGTAATTGAAAAAATCAGTGCCGTCGCCCGTTCCGTTCCAGCTCCGGGGGTTGTTATCACGGCTGTCAGTAGAATCCATCGAGCGGTCGAAATCCCAGATCGGGCCGAACTCGATCGGGCCGTTGCGATCCTTGTAAAAATAGGTACTCAGGCGCAGGGCATCGACATTGATCGGCAGGACATTGAGAATGTGATGATCAATCCAGGAGAGCTTGTCGATGTAGGGAGCGTAGCCCCTGACCGGGTCACGGAAGTTCGCGCCGTTGAGAGCATCACCGAAATCGTTAAAGTAGTTGCGGATCCAGGTAGCCTGCGCCGATGGAACATCATCTTCCTTCGGCTCCACCCAGCGAATCGATCGCCCGGCGCCGCTGAAGCCGCCATCGCCGGGATCCGCACGGTCGATCTTCAGCATATAGCCGCCGCTGATTTCCGGTTCGCTGGTATGCCCGGAGGAAAGCTCACGGATATCAACCCGGTCTTCGCCGCGCTTGATCTTCTCCATGAAGCTGTAGATACCCCTGTAATGCGAACTCGAGAGGGTGCCACCACCGGTATTGAAATACACCTCGCAGAAACGGGTTCGCGCCGCCCAGCGGCCGCACTGGCGGCTGAGCTCGTAGATCAGCGGGTTTCTCAGGTGGGCCCGGTCAAAATTGTAGGCGCCGTAGAGAACCCAGTCGGACTCCTCCGGCATGCCCAGGGGCGCGAGATCCCTGTCTTCGTTGTTCTCGTCCCAGAACTCCACCCCATAGCTGGCCTTGTCCCTGCCGCCGGTGGAAGAGCCACGAGTCTTGATACCGATCGCGTTGGCCAGGGTCGCCTCGTTGGTAAAAGATGTTCTACCGCCAACCGGCTCGTAAATCGCCATGAAGGCGGCCTCCAGGGAGTTGCTCGGAACGCCCCCACCGCCGAAGCTGTCGATCACCACAACCGGCAGGGTGGAGCTGAAATCCCTGACATTGCTCGCCAGCATGATATAGCTGCGGCTGACGGTCGGACTCACCGACCCATCCGTTTCGAAGACCCTGACCCTGACCCGGGTGCTGGAGCTGATGCTTACAGGCCCTGAATAACGTGTCGAGGCCGAGGTGGGAAGGGACCCATCACGGGTATAGCGAATCACCGCGGTGGGAGAATCGGAGGAAATAACCATCTGGGTGTTTCCGCTGATAACGCCGCTGGCTGGAGTCACCGTGGGCGGCAGCGTGATACCACTGACACCGGGAAGATTCGCCGAGCCGGGGGTCGGCTGGGGGAAATACAGCATCTCATCCGGGTTCACCTCACCTGCATCAAACCCGACCAGTTCGGGCAGGATAACGAAATCAGAGCTGCCGAGATTGTCGTTCAATCCCATGATGGCGAGGATGTTCTCTCCAGCGCGAAGAAAACCTGCCCCACCGGGCACCTGGAAATCTTCAAACTCTACGGCATCTCCATCATCATGGAGCGAGGTAGCGCCGGTATCCCAGCTCCCGTTGCCGGCGGGAGCATTGGCGCCGGCAATTCGCTGCCCGTTCACAAAGGCTATGAACCCATCGTCGTACTTCATCCTGAGCAACAGGCCACTGACGCTTACACCTTCCTCGATGGTGAACGGCACCCTGATAAAACAGGTCGTGTTCTCGTTTTCCATCTGTGAGCGAACATCGAGGTTGATCAGGTCGCGGTAGGTCGCGTTGCGGTCGTAACCCACCCCGGTCTCACCTGAGAGCCAACCGGCATCGTCGAAATCCGGCTCCATCCAGGTCATGCCGAGGTTGCCGTTGGAGGGAACCAGCGCCCTGGCGGAGTTCCCTGAACCTACCAGGTTGATCTGCCTGGCGTTTTGCGAGATCCCGTAGGAGAAACCCGCTATCAGGGCGGGAAAGGGTGAAATCTGGTCAACGAGCGTCTCTCCATCCGGCGCGATCAGCCCGAGAAATTCACCTGAAGAGCTCAGCTTGAAATTCGCATGCAGTTCGGAACCGGCAACGCGGCGGTCCTTGTCGGAGGCAAATACCAGCAGGAATCCACCGGGAGCGACCGAAACACTCGGAAAGCGCCACTTTTCGGGAACCAGGGGGTCGTCAGTCAGGAAGTAACCTGAAAGATTCTGTGCGGTATCTCCCGCGTTGAAAATCTCGATCCAGTCCGGGGTATTGCCATCTTCATCCTCGATGGTGCCGTTGTTGACCGCCATGAGTTCACTGATGATAAGCTCCTGGGCGCCAACAGAAGCAAACGTCCCGAAGAATAGAACCAGCGCCACCAGAAGGACTTTACGAACTAATATGAACATCTTGAAGCCTCTCCCCCAACTACCTGGAAATTCTGCCTTTATGCACTCAAAAACAGGCTCAGGACACAGCCCATCCCCGCGCTTTCACCTTAATACAACAATAGCAGCCAACCATCCAAGATGGCAGTTATTTGCCGCGTATCGGCAACGAAGCTGCGGCAGTACAGAACCGGCCACCTCATTCCCGGAGACCTATTTCTTTTTCCAGGCCGGGGGCTTGTCGAGCCCGGGCTGCAGGAGGGAGAGGATCGTCATCGCAGTGCCATAGCTCTTGCTGCGGGGGAAAACGCGGTCATTCCAGCCCCCATCCTTTTCCCGGATCTGCCAGAGCAGTTTGTACAGACGCTGGCGGTATGAATCCCTGAGCTTTGAGGGGAGAAACTCGATAGCCTGCGCGGCGTAATAATGGGCAAAGAAAAAATAATAGGGAGCGATCATGTACGGAGGCTCATGCGTCCCCGTTTTCTTGCGGCGCTTCTCCAGCTCTCCCCAATGCTCGAAGAAAGCCTCCAGGCTGGAGCGAATCCGCTCTGCCTTCCCGCGCCCGGCAAGGTAGAGCGTCACCTCGCACAAGGGCATCCTGCCGACAGCCCCGGGAACGTCTTCGAAACCCCGTCCGTTTTTCGAGCCGGGAAAGGTTGAGTACTGGAAAGCCCCCGAGTCAAGGCGGGCCTCCTCAAGAGAATCGAGAGCCCGGTCAATCACACCAGGGTCGACCTTGAAGCCACTGGCAGAGGCAAGAAAGAGAGCCTGGAGAGTGGCCGCTGTCATGAAGGTCGAGGGTGGCGAGGCGCGCAGGGCACCACTGCGGCGTGAATAATTCCAGCCTCCCGACCGAGGTATCTCTGTTTCTTCAAGAGCAGCAACAAGCCCCCGAATATGCTCATCGTAGGCACGCTTTTTCCCGAGCTTGCCGCTCTCGCGAGCCTCGAGCAGGAATTGCAGGGCATAGGCATGGCCCCAGCCGCGCACATCGTAGCTGCCTTTAAAGCTGGCCGACAGGAGGGGATCCTTAAGCGATGCGACGATAAAATCACGGCCCCGCCTGACCGCAGCCTGGGCCGCTTTTGAGGATCTGTAGGCAGGAGTCTTCAGCAGGGCGATAGAGCAGATGGCTGTCCCCCCGACCCGGTAACCGATCGGGATGATGCCCTTGCGGCTTCGTGGACTCCTGACCCTGTAGACGCCCTCGTAAGGCCATTCGTTGAGGACTGCGCCGTCCGGGCCGAGGCTCTCCTGCATGCCGACGATCAGCTCGGCCCCCTTGCTCACAGCCTTGCGCAAGGCCGTTTTGCTTACAGGGTCCGCAGCAGGAAGCTGCCCCGGAGAAACCAGCCAAAATAAGAAGACGGCCAGTATCCCCTGGCTCGAAATCAGAAATCTTCGCTGGTCGATTCTCATATTCGGCTCCCCTGTTATCTTAAGAATACCTTCTCTGGAGGGAAACCTGCTGACTTTTCTCAGCCGCAGTAAGAATACGGTTCTTCATTCTTTCGCTTGTCCCTGCAGGGGCGGGTCTTTAACATCTGCTCCCGGCAGGATCCGCAAGAGGAACCTGCCCGTTCAAAACCCAGCAGAGAGACCGAGATGGACAAAGAGCCGCAGATCCTCGTGATCGGCAGCATCAATATGGACGTCGTCTTGCAGGCCGAAAAATTCCCGGCGCCGGGAGAGACTGTCCTCGGTACCGACCTCAGCCTGATACCCGGTGGCAAGGGCGCCAACCAGGCCGTTGCCCTTGCCCGGCTCGGA
>CAJWZY010000148.1 GCA_913050545.1 uncultured bacterium
CGGGATCTCCAGAAGGCTCTTCCTCTTCTTCTTCCTCTTCTTCCTCTTCTTCTTCTTCTTCTTCTAACTCTTCCTCGTCTTCTTCCTCCTCTTCGTCTTCTTCTTCCTCTTCGTCTTCTTCTAACTCACCGTCCTCCCCGGAATCATCCTCGTCGTCGTACTCCTCTTCGTCCTCCTCGTACTGCTCTTCTTCCTCTTCTTCCTCGTCTTCTTCATACTCGTCGTCTTCCGACTTTCCTGTTTCAGCTTCGAAACGTTCAACCACGGCATAAAACTCTTCAAGCACCTGGCCCTGGAGCCTGTCCCTGCACTCAGAATTGATCGGATGAGCTATATCTGCGTGCAGCTTGGACCTGGCGTCATCTTCACTCGCCTCCTCCCGGGGAAGTTTCGATCCACACTCGTTACAGAACTTCGCACGAGTCTGGTTTTTACAGGAGCAGCGCCTGCAACGAGAGGTCAGCTTGCGACTCGGCATCGCCACGAAGGCGCCCTTGGTGCCGTCGATAATTTTCAGGTCGCGGATAACAAAACAATCATCGATCGTGATACTGCAGAAAGCGCGCAGCTTGTCGCTGCTGGATTCAACCAGCTTGATCCTAATTTCAGTAATCTCCATCAGGCAGTATCCCTTTTATTCAAACTATACAGCCCCCCCCTGACATCGAAAAACCTACCACCACACGGAAAAAAGCACCCAGAACCCGTGCCGGAAGATCCTCAGACGAAATGCGGGAGATGCCGGGCTACAGTCCGAATATTTCAGACCAGTCCGACACATTAACTGTAGTCAAAACCCTGGTGCCAATGGGCACCTTACCCTTGATATTGTCCGCAATCGAAGCGGCCTCAACGGCGCTACGGCATAACCCGAAAAAAGTAGAACCACTGCCTGACATCATAGACCCGCGGAACCCTTCCGCGTCAAGCAGGTCTCTTATTTCAACGAGCTCAGTAAAGAGCTCACAGGCTACCGCCTCAAGGCGATTAAACAGTAACTCACCATTTAAAAGCCCTTCAACAATAGAGGACGGAGGGATGCTATCTATAGGAGTTTGCAGAGTCAAGTTCATATCACTCATTGTTGCCAACTCATCGAAAGCCGCGTAGACCTTCCGGGTTGATGCCGCCACCGGTGGACAAACAAGAACATAGTGAAGCTCCCCTCCGCGCGGGGCTCCCTCCAGCGGAGTGACAATCTCTCCCTTGCCCTGGCACCTTGCTGTCCCACCAGAAAAGAAGAAGGGAACATCCGCCCCCAGCTCTTCACCGATTTTCAACAGGCGGCTGGAATCGACCGGCAGATCCCATAGCTCCCTGAGCGCGAGGAGCGTTGCGGCCGCATCGCTGGAGCCGCCCCCAAGCCCGGCAGCACATGGAATGGATTTTCGCGGAGAGATCCTGACACCAGAGGGGAAGCTTCCCCCCACCTCTTCGCGCAGCCTGATGGCTGCGCGGTAGACGATGTTCTCCTCACCAGCATCCATGCCTTCTTCCTGCAGCTCAATACCACCCGACCGGACACCGACGAATTCGAGCTCGTCAAAAAGGGAAATCGCCTGGAAGATGCTGTCGATCGGATGGTATCCATCGGATCCCGGCGCACCTACATCCAGGAAGAGATTCAGCTTGGCCGGGGCGCGCACAAAAACACCCTCTTCATTGCGGGTCACTTCCATTGCAATCCAAGCCGCGGGCCTGCTGCCCGCTCAGCTCCCTCCCTGTGTTTCAAGATTGACCTCGTTCACTTCACTCACCGGCGAGAACAGGATGTTGTCGATCAACCTCACCTCGCCGAACCAGGCTGCAACAGCCAGCAGAACACCTTCTGCTGAAACGCTCACTTCGCCTCCAGGGAACTCTTCAAGCGAAGAAGCCGCAAGTACCTCCACATACTCGACCCTGCAGCCCGCTGCCTTTTCCAGCACCCCCGTCATCTGTTCTTTCAGTGCAGCCACCCTTGTCTCCCCGCCTGCAAGCAGCTCCCCGGCTTCCTGCAGCGCCTCACCGATAGCGACCGCCTCCTTCCTCTCTGCGGTAGAGAGCCGCCTGTTCCTGGAGCTGATCGCAAGCCCATCGTCAGAGCGAACCGTTGGCAGCAGGCGAAGTTCGACATCGAAGAACAGATCAGCCACCATCCTCGAGATAATCTTTGCCTGCTGAAAATCCTTCAATCCAAAATAGGCCCGCAGGGGCCTCACCACATGAAGCAGCTGGGTTACGACTGTACAGACTCCCCTGAAATGCCCTGGACGCCCTGCTCCGCACAAGCTCTCCGTCAGCTTCTCGACGAAAACCCGGGACTGGAACCCCTCGGGCAGAAACTCTGCCTGCTCACCCAGGAATACGATATCCACCCCTGCCTGCCGACAGGCCTCCAGGTCCGCTTCAAGGTCCGCTGGATATTCTTCAAGATCCGCGGCTGAATCAAACTGCGATGGATTGAGGTAAATACTCACCAGTACACGGTCACATTCCAGCCGCGCCTGGCGAACCAGCGAAAGGTGCCCCTCGTGCAGTCCCCCAAGGGTTGGAACAAACCCGAGGCCCAGTGACGCCTTCCTGTAGGCCTCACACCATTGCCCCACCTCGGCTGAATGCTTCAGGATTTTCACATCCCCCCCCCTTCATCATCGGAAGATGCTGTACCCGTTTCTTTTTTGCGCAGGGCAACCAGCAGCTGCGCTATGGTCTTTCCCTCGCAAGGGTGAACCACGCCCGGAGCGATTTCACAAAGCGGCTCGAGAACAAAGGAGCGTTCGCACATACGGGGATGGGGCACGAGCAGGTCACCCTCCTCGATAACCGAATCGCCAAAAAGAAGAATATCCAGGTCAATGGTACGAGGGCCATTCAGAATCTTTCGTACCCGCCCCAGCTTCAACTCGATTTCCTGGAGATTCCCGAAGAGCTCACGGCAGGAGAGAGTGGTGCTCAGTTCACCGGCGGCATTGAGGTAATCTCCCTGTGGAGGTCCTCCGACAGGATCAGTTTCGAGCAGGCCGGAAAGGCCCTTCCACTCAACTCCATCGATCTCAGCAATCATGGAGGCCGCCTTTTCTATGAAGCCGCGACGATCACCGAGATTGGATCCCAGCCCCAGGAAAACTGGTACCTTGCCACCTGGGGGCAGTTCTTCTTCTGCCATCTTCCTTCAGCCCCGCTGCAGCGCCTCTGGATCTTCCTCGTGTTCAGCGCGCCTTCGGCGCCCAAAAAAGACCAGGCGGAAAATGAATTTCACCGGCGTCCAGACGAGGTATCCGACAAAAGCAATAGGAAGAAACACCTCGGGAACAACCGCCAGGAGCACCGCGGCGAAAATGAAGGATACGAAAAATTCCCATGAATGAGCCGCAGCAAATATCCTGGACCCGAGGTGCTCAAACTTCAGCCGGCTCGAGACCATTGTGAACCCCAGGAAAATCGCCAGGAATGGCAGGATGTAGGTAATGGACCCCGCCAGCTCCTGCATATCTTCCAGCACAGGAGCTGAAAAAAACTTGAACTCGCCCTGCCTGGCCTGGAGGACATAAGCCTGGAAAATCACCAGTGAGGCCACACAACCCGCTGCCGCCGGTGAGGGCAGCCCCTTGAAACAGAGGTGTGCCTCTTCCTCCGGCGAATTCTCGACGTTGAACCTGGCCAGCCTCAGCAATGCGCCGAGAAAATATGCCAGCGCAAGAAACCACACCATGTGCACCCAGCGTGGATCACCACCCAGGTTCAGCTGCACAATCATAAAAGCGGGCACCACCCCGAAGGTCACCAGGTCACAAAGCGAATCAAGCTGGGCGCCGAGCTCGGTTGCGCCCTTCACCATCCTGGCAACCTTACCGTCGAAAGCATCAAACAGCATGCCGAGCAGGATCAGGTAACCCGCTACCATCTGGTGCCTGATATTACTTTCGAGGAGCTCAGCGGAGAGCGGCTCAACAATCTTGCTGAGTTCTACCAATGCCGCAAACCCACAGACACCGTTACCGATCGTCAGCAGGTTGGCGAACAGGCTTCCCGGGCGCAATTCCATCAGATCAACCCTCTGTTTTGCCTTCGTCGGTTCTTTCGAACCGGCCGAGTATCGTGACACCTCCGCACACCTTGTCTTTCACAGCCACCGCAGGCTGGAACCCAGCCTCCAGCGGAATCATGATCTCCGTGCGCGAACCGTATTTAATCATACCGATCAAACCACCCCTGGTCACACGATCCTTCTTCTTCAGGGGGCAGATAATCCTCCTTGCGACAGCTCCCGACACCTGCTTCAACACCAGGGGGACCCCGACTGCCTCGCCCTCACTAATCCTCATGCCAATCGAGTTGTTCTCATTGGATAGTGCTGCCGTTTCAGACCGGGCATCTGAAAATCCCCCCTCCTTATGGCTCAGCCATTCGATCTCACCTGCACAGGGAGCCCGGTTTACATGAACATTGAAAACCGACAGGAAGATACCGATCCTCAGGCACCTGCCTTCGATGTATTCATCTTCATCGACCTCGCCAATATCCCAGACAGTGCCATCAGCCGGTGCCACCAGCACACCTGCATCGGCAGTAATCGTCCGCGAAGGATTACGGAAAAACAGCACCATGAATGCCCAGAAAGGAACAATCAGTGCACTCCCGGCAGCAAACCAGCTGGAGTAAAACCAGCCCAGGAGCAGGCTCGCCGCCAGGGCTGTGCCACACCTCAGCGACCAGGTCAGGATCTCCCTTTTGCCCCAGGGAGCAAAATAGGCCTGGTCGAAGCTCGCCAGCTCCTCCGGATGAGGACTGGTAGCCTGCTCTGAAGCGGCCGCCTCGGGGTCAGTAGATGCTGCTGAAGGTTGTTCCATTAAAGGACTTGCGCTCTTGAAATGACTGGATTGAGTCGACAGGAAAGCCTGCTGAAAACCCTCCCAGGGTATTCCTGGCTCTCTCTTTCCTACAGAAAATTTTCATCCTGCAGAATTTTGCCGCGGCAAAGAACCCAAAACAGGCGATGCAACTTAAGTTCAAATAGTTGCTGACCTTACAACCAAATTATTGTCGCTATCGACCGTCTCATCCAGGCCAGGAGCCAACCTCTCGCTCCCCATGGAGATACAAACCCCTCAAACAGGGTTGACAGGCTCCACCAGCTTAGTTACAAGCCGTTGCAAACAAAGGACATCGGCCAAGTAGCATAGACACAATGGAATCACAAAGCAATACCAGAATAGAGCATGTACAGGGGCGTCAGGTTTTTGACTCCAGGGGAAATCCCACGGTAGAGGTGGATGTCGCACTCAGCGATGGATCAACCGGAAGAGCTGCCGTTCCCTCCGGAGCATCCACAGGCGAACACGAAGCCCTTGAACTCCGCGATGGCGGATCAGAGTATATGGGCAAAGGCGTTCTCCAGGCCGTAGCCAATATCAACGGGGAAATACGGCAGGCTCTTGCCGGCAAAGATGCGGCAGAACAACGTTCGGTCGATGATCTCATGCTCGAGCTCGACGGAACCGAAGGCAAAAAACGCCTCGGGGCCAATGCCATTCTCGGCGTTTCAATGGCGGTGGCGCGAGCAGCGGCGGCTTCCGCAGGCCTTCCGCTTTACGTACACCTTGGCAGCGAAGCCTCCAGCAGGCTCCCCTGCCCGATGATGAATATCATCAACGGGGGTGAGCATGCGGACAATAACGTCGACGTCCAGGAATTCATGATCCTGCCTTCGGGGGCAGAAAGCTTTACCCATGCAATGAGGATGGGCTCGGAGATCTATCATCATCTCAAGAAGGTCCTCTCATCGAGAAGCCTCAGCACCGCGGTTGGAGATGAAGGCGGCTTCGCTCCCAACCTCGGATCAAATGAAGAAGCTGTGACGATCATCCTCGAGGCTGTCGAGCTCGCCGGATACAAACCTGGCGATGATGTACAGATCTCACTGGATGTCGCAGCCTCGGAATTCTTCAACAAGGAGACCGGGCAATACGAACTTACCGGTGAAGGACGAAACCTCGATGCAGATGAGATCATCGATTTCTACGCCCA
>CAJWZY010000149.1 GCA_913050545.1 uncultured bacterium
GGGCAAAGTCGTCGTTCGCTGGTGGCCGTTTCACGAGGTAAAAACTTTTTAAATTGCTTTGAGGGAGCCCCGATGAGGGCTTCAATAGCGGGTCTGTCCATTAAACGAGGACGACCAGACCCACCTGCATTCGGGCACCTGCATTCTGTCACCGGCCTTCAGGGCCGCCGATGGTAGTCCCGGTCTCTTTGCAGGTTTGAAATGGATAAAACAGTTAGTAGTGAAATTGGTCGGGATCCCAATGCCGGATCTGCCGGCGGGTTTCAGAACAGAATTAAAGTCAGGAGTCAGTCGTGAATAAGAAGGCCATTGGCCAGATCCTGAAGAAAAAAGGGGTCGTCAACGACGCTCAGATAGCAAAAGCCCTCGAGTACGCCAAGAATGAGAGTTGCAGGCTTGGCGAGGCGCTCGTGAAGACAGAGGCCTGCGGACAGGAGGATGTCAGCAGGGCTCTTGCAACTCACTGGGGACTGCCCTATGCCAATCTCGCCACGGCGGAGATCAAGAAAGAGATCATCGCCCTGGTCCCGAAAGAGGTTGCGGTCGAGAACAATATCGTCCCGGTGACGCGCAAAAACGGCACCCTGATCGTGGCGATGGATTCGATGGACCTGATGGTCCTCGACAATCTGCGCTTTCTGCTCAACCAGCAGGTTGAGGCAGCGATCTCGACTCCCAAGGATATCGAGGAATCACTCGATCACTACTACCGGCTCACCGGAGATCTTGGCGATGTCATCGGAGAGGGTGAGGATGGTGTCCAGGTCGGCCGTGGAGAGTACGCCGGTGAAGATGGAGAGTCGGATGATGCTCCCGTTATCAAGTACGTCACCCAGCTCATCTCCAACGCTCTGAAAGAGCGCGCCAGTGATATCCATATCGAGCCGTTTGAGAAGCGCGTCAGGATTCGCTACCGGATTGACGGTGTCTGTATCGAAAAGGAAAACCCTCCCAAGCGTCTCCAGGGCCCGATTCTTTCACGAATCAAGATCATGTCGCGGATGGACATGGCGGAGAAACGAAGAACGCAGGATGGGCGTATCAAGATCAAGCTGCACGGCAGGGATATTGACCTGCGTGTGAGTAGTTTGCCTGCCCGCCACGGCGAGAGCATCGTCATGCGTATTCTCGACAAGGAGAAGGGCCTCGTTGACCTCGAAGAGCTCGGTTTCCACGAGACGGAATATAAACGGTTCAACAAGATCATCAAGCGGCCCAATGGAATCTTCCTTGTGACCGGCCCGACGGGATCGGGAAAGACGACAACGCTCTACGCGGCCTTGAAGAATCTCAACCAGCCGGATGTGAAAATCATCACGGCGGAGAACCCGATCGAATATAACCTCACGGGCATCAACCAGTCAGAGGTTCGCCATGGGATCGGCCTGACCTTCCAGCGCATTCTCCGGGCTATGATGCGACAAGCGCCGAATATCATTCTCGTGGGTGAGATTCGTGACCAGGAGACGGCTGATATCGCCATCCAGGCGGCCCTGACAGGTCACCTTGTCTTCAGCACCCTGCATACAAACGATGCGCCTTCAGCCCTGACCCGCCTGGTGGATATGGGAGTGAAGCCATTCCTGGTGGCTTCGGCGGTCATGGCGATTATGGCTCAGCGCCTGATCCGAAGGCTCTGCCTGGAGTGTCGCGTGGAGGCGGAGATTTCCGAAACCGACCTGAGAGCGGTTGGTCTCACCCAGCAGAGGGTGGCCGATGCCACGATCTACGATGCGGTTGGTTGTCCCGTCTGCAGCAATTCCGGCTACAAGGGCCGCCAGGGAGTTTACGAGTTAATGGAACTGTCGAATGACATCAGGGAGATGGCCTTCAAGTGCAAGCCGACCCTTGAGCTGCGGGCCAAGGCCCGGAGCGAGGGGATGGTGACTCTTCAGGAAGATGGGGTAAGGAAGGTCCTTTCCGGGGTCACTACCATATCTGAGATCCTGAGGATCACTCATCGCGACGGCTAAGCACCTGCCCCGCAGGGGCCAGGTTTCAACGAAATAACCGGAGAAAGAAATTGAACGCTCAACCACTCGGACAGATCTTCAAGCAGATGGGCTTGGTGACCGAGTACGATATTCAGCAGGCCCTCGCCAAGCAGAAAGAAACTGGCGAAGCGATCGGGCAGATCCTGGTGAGTAACGGACTGGTTACCGAGGTCGACCTCAGCCGCGCCCTCGCGGAGCAGAAGGGCATGGAGTTTGTCGATCTTGAAAAGATCGAGATTCCCCCCGAGGTTATCGAGCTGGTCGACCAGTCCACGGTCGAGACCTTCCAGGTGATGCCGCTTGAGTTCGATGGCAGCACCCTGGTTGTTGCCGTCAGCAGGCCCGACAACCTCAGCGTGCTGGATGATCTCCGCTTCAGCCTTCCCGAGGTCACCAACTTCAAGGCCAAGCTGGCCAGCGAAGAGCAGGTCAAGAAGGCGATTGAGAACTACTACGAGGGCAACCAGGGGAAGATGGACGAGCTCCTGGCAGGGATAGGAACCGCCACGTTGGAAGTCGGGGAGGCAACCGATCTCGCCAAGATGGAGGCGGATGCCAACGCCGGTCCCGTGGTCAAGCTGCTCAACATGATCCTGCTGCAGGCGATTCGCGATCGCGCAGCGGACATCCACCTCGAACCTTTTGAGCATGAGTTCAAGGTGCGCTACAGGGTAGACGGCGTCCTCTATGAGATGATGCCGCCGCCGCTGCACCTGGCTCATTCGGTGATTTCGCGTGTGAAGGTCATGGCGAGCCTGGATATTGCCGAGACCCGCTTACCCCAGGATGGGCGCATCGAGCTCAATGTGGGGGGCAACCCGATCGACCTGCGTGTTTCGACGCTGCCGACGATGTTCGGAGAGAGCGTCGTGATGCGTATTCTTGACCGGACCAACCTGGCCCTCGACCTCGAAAAGCTGGGCTTTCGCCCCGACGAGCTCAGTGAGTTCAGGAACCTGGTAGCGAAGCCCAACGGAATTATCCTCGTGACAGGCCCGACGGGATCGGGAAAAACGACGACTCTCTACTCGGTTCTCATGGAGGCCAACACGATTGACTCCAAGATCATCACCACCGAGGACCCGGTAGAATACGATCTCGAGGGAATTGTCCAGGTGCAGGTCAATGAAGAGATCGGCCTTACCTTTGCGGACTGCCTGCGCAGTATCCTGCGCCAGGACCCCGACAAGATCCTGGTCGGTGAGGTCCGAGACCTCGAGACCGCCCAGATCGCGGTTGAGTCCTCCCTGACGGGGCATATTGTCTACAGCACGCTGCACACAAATGATGCGCCATCTTCTGTAACAAGAATCCTGGACCTGGGGCTGGAGCCCTTCCTGATCTCTGCAACACTCGAGGGTGTCATTGCCCAGCGCCTTGCAAGGCGGATCTGCCTGCAGTGCAAGACGGCCTATGACCCCACCGAGCAGGAGCTTTACGAACTGGAGCTCACCGCGAGTGAGACCCAGGGGCGTGAGTTCTACTTTGGAAAAGGTTGTAAATCCTGCAACGGAACCGGCTACAAGGGCCGTGTTGCTCTCTTTGAGATGATGCTGGTCAATGACCGCCTCAGGGACATGATCATGAATGAGGGTTCAACAGCCGATCTGCGCTCAGCAGCCCGGGAAGACGGCATGCGCACTCTCCGCGATAGCGGGTTGCTGCAGATCTACGATGGTATCTCCACCATCGAGGAAGTCGTCAAGGAGACTATTTCAACGGTTTGAGCCCTTGCCTGGTTTGCCAGGCTTTCGTTCGGTTCTGCAACCACAGAGAGAATGTCTGCGTGGAGAGGTGGCTTACTTTTGGTGTTTTCAGATTTTTTGGTTATCATGAACCACTCGGGAAGCTATACAGGCCATTTGACTACAGGCTTTTCGGCCATCCCCCGGTGTTGGGAATCCGGTCGGGGTGTAATCCGTAAGAAGAAGCAAGCAAGAACACCCAAGTCAGAATCTTGGGGAAAACAGGAGAGCTAATGCCCGTCTTTGCGTATGAGGCGATAAATAACGACGCCCAGAAAGTCAAAGGTGACGTAACAGCTGACTCCAAGGATCAGGCCATCAAGCTGATCCAGGAGAAGGGGTTGCGGCCCACCAGGCTTCAGATGCAGAAAGACGCGCCTGCCAAGAGGGCGGTCCCAGGTGTTGAGCAGGCGGCTCCGAAGAAGAAGGGCCCTCTCTTTAAAGGTGGGGTTAAGACCGCTGAGATCGTAACGTTTACCACCCAGCTTTCGACTCTGCAGGATGCGGGGCTGCCGATTGTCAGGAGTCTCAATATTCTCGAGGAGCAGCAGAAGCCGGGCAGGTTGAAGGACGAGCTCGAAGCCATCTCCGAGGAGGTGGAGCAGGGAAGCACCTTCTCCGAAGCCCTCTCCAAGTACCCCAAGAGCTTCAACAAGCTCTACATCAGTATGGTCAAGGCCGGCGAGGCCGGCGGTGTACTTGATGTCATTCTCAGACGCCTTGCGGGCTTCATGGAAAAATCCCAGAAGCTGCGCAAAAAGGTCAAGGGAGCCCTGATCTACCCGGCCGCGGTCATTACTGTTGCCGCGGCGATCCTGGTGGTGATCATGCTCTTCGTCGTACCGGCGTTTGAGAAAATGTTCGCGGATATCGGCCAGTCCCTGCCGGCGCCTACCCAGCTGCTTCTCAGCACCAGCCAGGCGATCCAGACGTACTGGTTCCTGCTCCCGGGAATACCTATTCTGCTTGTTTTCAGTATGAAAATGGTCGCCCGGACCGAGAGGGGAGGGAGGACCCTCGATGCCTTCAAGCTCAAGATGCCGGTCTTCGGAAATATCATCAAAAAATCTTCTGTAGCCAGGTTCTGCCGTACCCTCGGTACGTTGATTGCCTCGGGTGTACCTATCCTCGAGGCGCTGCGGATCGTCAGGGACGCGGTGGGCAACATCATTATTTCCAACGCCATCGAGGATGTGCATAGCAGTATCCGTGAGGGTGATACGATCGCAGATCCCCTTCGAGCTTCGGGCATCTTCGATGAACTCCTAGTCAACATGATCGATGTAGGGGAAGAAACCGGTGAGCTCGACAAGATGCTCATGAAAATCGCTGACAACTACGAGATGGATGTCGACGTGGCCGTTGAGGGCATGTCGAGTCTGCTGGAGCCTGTCCTGATCGTGGGAATGGGCCTGGTTGTCGGTTTCATCGTCGTCTCGCTCTTCCTGCCCTTGGTTTCGATCATTAAGAATATCCAGTAGCGGTTGAAACCAGACAGGGGCAAATCAGCAAAGAAGCGTTCGGAGTCTTCCACGAAGACGCCGCTGCTGTCGGTCTGTTCGGACTTTGAGGTCTGTGACTCCATTCGTTCTGCCGGTGGGGGCACTGCGCGCAGCCTGGCCAAGCGCCTGGGGCTGGCGAAGTCCGACTTCAAGGCATTCACCGAGGGGCTGCGCCGGCTGCAGGCCGAGGGCCTCATTATCAGGGTGCCGACCGAATCAAGTGGCAAGTGGGAGCTTCCCGAGAGGACGCCCCTGAAGGTCGGGCGGCTCCAGTTCGACCGGCGCGGTTCCGGCTTTTTCCGGCCGGCAGACAGGCAGGAGGATGAGCTCTTTGTTCATTCCTCCAAGATTGCCGATGCTTTTCCGGGCGACCTGGTGCTGGTGCGGATGACCTCCCGCGCACGGGGAGACCGCCTCGGGGAGGGCCGGGTCATCGAGGTGATCGAGCGCGGGAAAAAGCCGGTTCGCGGCACCTACTGGCAGGGAAAGGATGGAGGGCTGGTGGCCTGCGACGATCCTCGTATGCCTTCGGATGTCTTTATCCCGAAAGAAGGCAAAGAGAATATAAAAGATGGGCAGAGGGTCCTGGTGCGCCTGTCGAAAGGCTCCCGCGGCAGGTTCCCCCATGGCGAGATCATCCTCATCCTCACCAATGAAGACAGCCTGGAGGCCGATTTCGCCGTCGTGCAGGCGGAGTTTGACCTGCCGATCGGGCATCCCGATGGGGTTGTCGATGAGG
>CAJWZY010000150.1 GCA_913050545.1 uncultured bacterium
AAAATCGAATGCCAATGGGGGCGTCCATATCGAGGATCTCAAAAAGAAGATCTCCGACAAAACGGCCGCCATGATGATCACAAATCCGTCCACTCTGGGCCTTTTCGAACAGAATATTGTCGATATCAGCAGGCTGATCCATGATGCGGGCGGACAAATGTATATGGACGGGGCCAACATGAATGCCATCCTGGGCCGAACCCGCCCCGGAGATTTCGGCATTGATGTCATGCACTATAACCTCCACAAGACCATGTCCACCCCCCATGGCGGCGGTGGACCGGGGGCAGGCCCCATCGCCGTAACCGATGAGCTCGAGCCCTACCTCCCCGTACCCAGGATTATCCGGTCAGAAGACGGCTTTGAGCTCTGCTCCAACAGGCCCCTGAGCATTGGCAAGGTGCGTACCTTCTTCGGCAACAGCGGCATCCTCCTGAGAGCCTACGCCTACCTGCGCGCCCATGGCCCGGAGGAGCTGCGAGGTGTCAGTGAGCATGCTGTCCTCAACGCCAACTACATCCGCCAACGCCTCGAGGGAGCCTACCATCTTCCCTACGACACCCCCTGCATGCACGAGGTTGTCTTTACAGCGAAGAAACAGAAATCCTCGGGCATCCGCGCCCTTGATATTGCCAAGCGCCTGATCGATATGGGTTACCATCCCCCGACAATCTACTTCCCCCTGGTCGTACATGAGGCCCTGATGATCGAGCCCACGGAAACCGAGACCCGGGAAACGCTCGATGAGTTCTGCGAGGCCATGCTGCAGATCGCGCGGGAGGCGGAGGAAAGCCCCGAGCTCCTCAAGGCGGCACCTGTGAACCAGCCCGTCAAGCGGCTCGATGAGGTCAACGCGGTAAAGTCTCCCATCCTCACCTGCCCCTGCGACACCGCGCCGGACGGCAATTAGTTTCCGGCCGGCGTGTCCAGCCTCACTCAGCCGAGACGCGCCTTGATATCCAGACCGATCTGCGCCACCAGCTCATCAACGCTGGAGAACTTCCGCTCTCCCCGGTGCATGGCGAGCACGAAAACCTCCAGGTATTCACCATAGAGATCGCCTTCGTAGTCGATCAAATGGACCTCCACCGTATCGACCTCCGGGTTGTAGAAAGATCCGCTTGCTGCTTCCTCTCCACCTGTAAGGGTAGGACGGCGACCGATATTCATGAGCCCGGGACAGAAACCATCCAGCTGCCCGGGGCTCTTCAGCTGCGGCCACGAGTACCTGGCTCGAGGTTGGGACCCGAGACAGAGCACATCGCAGAAATAAACCCCGGGAGAAGGCACGGAAACGCCCGGCAGCGAGAGGTTGGCCGTCGGGAAGCCGATCTTCCTCCCCCGGCCGTCTCCCTGCACGACCTTACCCAGCATGGAAAAGGGATGCCCCAGGAGAATGTCGAGCTCGGAAAAATCCCAGTTCGCCACAGCCCCGCGCACACGGGTGCTCGATACGGCAACCTCTCCCGCAAGCTCTGCCCGGCTACGCCTCACCTCCAGCCCCAGCTCATCCTGCCTGCCCTGGAGGTACTCAAAGGTCCCCTTGCGCCTGCTGCCGAAGGCACTGTCAAACCCCATCTGGAGGCCCTCCACGCCAAGCCCGTCAACAAGGATATCGCGGACAAAATCCTCCGGGGACAGGGCACGAAGCTCTTCATCAAAATTGAGCACCACCGTGGCTGAGATTCCCGCCCGCTCAAGCAGGAGCAGGCGATGATCAAGCGACACCACCGGCACAGGCGGATGGGAGCCCAGCACCGCCTGGGGATGTTCACGAAAGGTCACAACCACCGACTCAGCACCTGCCTGCTCTGCCCACTTCTTCAGATCCTCGAGCAACACATGGTGGCCTCGATGGACTCCATCGAAGAAACCGATCGTCGCCACCTTCTTCGAATCGGTGGAGAAGTCCTGCCGGGCTGACTCTAAACTCTCGTAACGCTCCATGCTGACTACGGTTCTCGCGAACGCACCCCGGTCTTGCCGCTCGAATCACCTCTCTGCCTGTATTCTTCCTCCAGCTCCCGCAGCAGCTTCTTGGCCAGCAATTTCGCCGTTGTGTTGAGATGACGCAGAAACAACACCCCGTTCAGGTGGTCGAACTCGTGTTGAAAGACCCTGGCCTCAAGTTCATGCATCTCTTCCCTGAACTTTTCACCGGAGAGATCCTGGTATTCGCAGAGAATGGCTTCCGGACGGCTCACATTACCCCTGAGCTCAGGAATGGAGAGGCAACCCTCCTCCTCAACGGTGATCTCCTCCCCCTTGTCAAGAATGCGGGGGTTGATAAATACCCTCTCGCCCGAGCGGTCCTCATGACCGTAGATGTTGAGAATGAAAAGCCTGACGCTCCAGCCGACCTGCGGAGCAGCAAGCCCTACACCCTTCTCGCGGTACATCAGCTCGAACAACTCCTCGGTTCGTGCCTTCACCTCTCCGTCTATCTGCTCAAGAGGCTGCGCGGTTTTAAGGAGAACCGGATCCGGATAGTAAACAAGCTGCATAAATCAAATCCCTCAACCTGCAGCCAATTCACCAGGCCGACAATGGCCCTTGCCGTCAGGCAAGTTCGCAGGAAAACCTGTCGCGCCATCGTCCATACCGATGGCGCCATTCAGATCGTAAGTATATCCCGCAATCCTCCCTTGCGAGGTGAAATATTTGCTGCCCGGTTGCTTGAAATGCCGTCCTCTGCCTGCTTATCCTTAGCTCTTGAGAGCCGGGCTGTTATGCTCGTCATCAAACGCCTGGAGAATAATTTGAAAGACCCTGTCGGAAAATCCCGGTTACAGAAAGGGCCCACGGCAAGCACCCTTGTGCCGCGTTGCCGGGCCTCGATCTTCGCAGGCCTCATCCTGGCGCTTGCGACCCTGCAGGGCTGCCTGCAACCCGGGGAACCACGGGTTCTTCCCGAGGCAAAAGCACAAATCATTACGCGGCCGGCGAGGATATTTCACGGTAGCGAAGTCCAGCTGGAGGCCGTGCTGGCCCTTCCACGCAGAGCTTCCTATACCTGGAAGGCCTCTTCCGGCAGGCTGCTGTCAAATGATGCAAGGCTGGTCTACTGGGAGGCCCCGGCTGATGGGAAATCCTGCGAGATCACCGTCGAGGTCAAGCTCGAGGGGTCCAGCGCTGCGGCCATCAGCACAGGAAAGGTCATCCGTACCAGGATGCCGGCCACCGATGACATGGTATCCATCCCCGGCGGAACCTTCATCATGGGAGACAACCTGACCAATACCAGCCGGGTTGACTTTATTCGAACAAGCCAGAACATGGCTGACAAACCTCCGCATAAGGTCAGCCTGGCGCCCTTCTGGATCGGCCGCCAGCGAGTCACCAATCGCCAGTACGTACGCTTCCTGCAGGCTGCGCTCGAGGAAGACCTCCTGGTTGTCAGCGGAGCGGCTGTCATGGGGCACCAGCGTGGCGGCGGGCTGGTCCCCTTCCTGAGGTTTTCCTATGAGGATCTCGCCGGCCAGAATTTCACCGAGCCCCGGCTCGCGCGCCTGATCTCCTGGGACGGCAAACGCTTCCTGGTAGAAAAAGAGAATGAGCTGTTGCCGGTCGTCGATATCACCTGGGCGGGAGCCCACGCCTATGCACGCTACTACGGAAAGATCCTGCCGACGGAGGCCCAGTGGGAATACGCCGCCAGGGGTAACGACTCCCGGCGCTTCCCCTGGGGCAACGACCTCCCCACCGCGAAGCACGCCAACCTGAACCACCTGTGGGGAACCAAGCTCTTCCCGGTAGGCACTTTCAGTCCGCTGGGAGACAGCCCCTTTGGCGTGCAGGAGATGATCGGCGGAGTTTTCGAGTGGGTAGATGACTGGTACAACCCCCACTACTACGCGGACAACTATGCAGCGGACGGTATTGAAAATCCCCGGGGGCCCCACTGGGGCGATGACAAGGCCATTCGCGGAATCCCATCCTCCTACTTCATCACAGGGGAAGACTTTGAGGCCGTGCCCACCACGTTCCGCTACTCCTGGTTCCTCGAGCTCCCCATCGGGGACGGTTTCGCCAATGCCAAGACAGGCTTCAGGACGGCCCTTAACCACAACCCTGCTTCCCCCAGGCGCTGAGCTCATGCGAACCTCAACCCCCATCTTCATCCTGGCAGTATCCATGCTCGCCTCGGCTGGAAAACTCGGAGCCGAGGATCCAGCCGCCAGGGTTCTACCCGCCGGGCCGGCTACGAAATGGAAAAAGAGCGATTTCCAGCCGGCGGAAGCCTGTAAATCCTGCCACCCCCAGCACTACGAAGAGTGGCGTGGCTCGATGCACGCTTATGCGATTACCGACCCGGTATTTCATGCCATGCACAAGCTGGCCCAGGAGGAAACGGCCGGAGAAATCGGTGACTTCTGTATCAAGTGCCACGCCCCCGTCGGCACGGGCATTGGCGAGGTGACCGGGAAGACCAGGTCAGCGGAGGGCCTGTCGGATATTTCTCTCGCCGGGGTGTCCTGTGAAACCTGTCATCGGGGCGTCAACCTGGAAAAGGGGCATCCGGGCAATGCCCGTTTTGAAATTCACCCCGGGGCTGCTGTTGTCGGAGGGCTTCCCAATCCGCAAGCCACCCCGGCACATGACTCTGTTACCAACGACAGCCTGAAGAATCCCGACTTCTGCGGCAGCTGCCATAACGTCTCGAACCGCCGGGGAGTTAAAATTGAGAAACCTCATGATGAGTTCATCGCCAGCACCTACCCGGAGCGCAACACCGGCTGCCTCAACTGCCATATGCAGACCTACACGGGAAGGGCCACTCCGGATGGGCCGCTGCGCAACCGCCTCCATCGCCACAACTTCATCGGCGTCGATGTGGCAGTGACTCCATTCCCCCGCATGGGCTACCAGCGCCGCGAGATTGCCGCCTTCCTTCGAACCGCTGCGAAGATGACCGTCGCTGCTCCCCGGCAGGCTGTGGCAGGAGAGGCCTTCAAAATCGATGTGCATGTCAAGAATGTCGGCGCCGGACACAACCTGCCCACCGGGCCGTCCACCGAGCGGGAGATGTGGCTCGAGGTCAGCGCCACCTCAAGTGATGGCCGGACCCTGTTTGAATCAGGCTCTCTTGATGCTGGAGGAGACCTGCGCGGGGGACACGGTGGCCCCTCCACGAAAGATCCCCAGCTCGCCCTCTTCACAGACCGCTTTGTCGGGAAAAAAGGCGAGACGGTTTATTTCATGTGGCAGGCTCACGCCCTTGAGGAACACACGATCCCTCCCCTGCAAACCCGCTCGGCGAGCTATTCCTTTAAAATCCCCGCCGCCCTGCAGGGAAAGAAATTCAAGCTGGAAGTCCGGCTGCGGTTTCGCGCCTTCCCCCCCCACCAGCTCAGGCGGCTTGGAATCGGCAACCTGGCAGAAAGATTTCCTGTCTTTGACCTGGCCGAGTACGCGCAGCCCGGCATCACCGTGGTTAAAAGCCTGAGAAAAAAGGGAACCATCCGGGTACCTGAAGATGCCGGCACGATCCCCGCGGCGATCCGGCAGGCTGTCGCTGGCGACACGATCTCTGTAGCCCCGGGAACCTACACCATCGACAAGCCGCTCAACTTCTCCGGCCGGGACATCTCCCTGGTCTCCCGCGCCGGGGCGGAGAAAACGATCCTCACCCCGGCCCCGACTCCTGCCGGCCCGCAGCTCACAGCCCTGCTGGTGTTCACCGGTGGTGAAACGGCTGCGGCTGAGATCCGTGGCTTTACCTTTGAAGGCGGCAGGGGGCTCCTTCGAAATTCCCAGAGGGTCGGAGGTGCGGTTGTCTGCATCGACAGCCAGCCCACCTTCACCGGAAATGTATTCATCGGCAACGAGGCCGCGGCTGGAGGCGCCGTCTATCTGCTGCGCTCAAACGCGACCCTGGCAGACAACGAGTTCCGCTCCAATCGCTCCGACTCCGGTGGCGCCATCGAGATCTCTGCAGGGTCCCGCCCCCTGGCCACCGGCAACTCCTTTAC
>CAJWZY010000151.1 GCA_913050545.1 uncultured bacterium
GCCGGCAACGGCCGGGCTGCTCGAAACGCTGGGGAGAGGCTCCAGGGGGAACCCCCTGGCCCTCCACAGGGCATTAGGCAGGCTTGTCACCCTGGGAGCGCTGGCTCGCCAGGACAGCTGCTGGAGCCTTGTTGAGCAACAGGGCGACCTGCCTGGAACCGGCGATGGAGCCGTATTGATCGACTCCCTCAGCCCCACCGGCCGCCTCGTACTGACGGTTGCCGGGCTGCTCGCTGAGACCTTCGATGGGACCTTGCTGGCCTGTGTTCTCGAGGACAGGGAGGAGAGCGAGCTGGTTCCCACCACGATTGCCTCCCTCGTCTCTTGCGGATTCCTCATCGAGGACACTGCTGGATACCGACTGGATCCCGGCTTTCCTTTCGAAAACCTCCTGGGCTCCTCCACCGCCGGGGACACCAGGAAACTGCATGAACGGATAGCCACCCTGCTGCTTGAGCTCAATCCCTCCCCCGGCTCGGGGCTCTGCATGAGAATAGCCGGGCATCTTGACGAGGCCGGCAAAGGAGCTGCCGCCTTTGCCCATTACCTCGATGCCGCCCGCCTGGGCTCGAGCGATTACTCCAACCAGCTGAGCGAGGAGGCCTACTGCAGGGCCCTGGAGCTGGCACCTGAAAAAAACAAACCTGGAATCCTGCACGAGCTGGCCCGTCTTCACCAGAGGTGCGGACGAATCGATAAAGCCCTCCAGCTCCTGCTCGAGGCGGAGAAACTGGAAACGCCCGGCACGACAAGAGACAACAGGATTCCACCAGGGGGCAACAACAGGCTGGATGACATTGCACGCGTCCTTCACCGCCAGGGCAGGCTGGATGAGGCAGAGGAATATTTCCTTCGCAGCATGGCGCTGGCCGGTGACGACGAGGTCCTGTTGGCAAGAACCTGCTACGGCCTGGCCGGGGTACTTTTTGACCGGCGTGATTTCTCCGGGGCACGAGATCATTACCAGCGCAGCCTCAATTTTTACGCCGGCTCCACAGAACCCCGGAAGCTCGTCCCCCTGCACCTGGGGCTTGCGCTCATTGACAGGATCGAGAACAAATATGATCGTAGCATCGAGCACTTCAAGGAGGCCCTCAGGCTGGCCCGGGAAACCGGCAATCTACTCGATATCGCCCGGATCCAGGGGAACCTGGCAAACACCCACCGGGTCATGGGAGAGCTGGCCATTGCCCTTGAGTATCTCGAAGAATCCACCCGGACGCGGAAGCTGGTAGGAGACAAGCAGGGACTTGCCGTCTGCCTTAACAACCTCTCACGAATCCAGAACCATCGAGGAGAGCTCCAGGCAGCCCTTGAAGCCACCGAGGAGGCGCTCTCTACCTTCGAGGATGTCGGAGATCGAAAAGGTATCGCCATCACCCGCTGTAATCTCGGAGAGCTGCTGCTGCTGCGCGGCCGTCCCCTCGATGCGAAAACAATGCTTGAAGCATGTGGAACGGTCGACCGCGAAAACGAGGGATCTCCGCTGGCCTCCAATATCCTCTGCAACCTCGCCAGGGTTGAGCTCGTTATCTGTGAATACCCCAGGGCTGAAGAGCTCTTCCAGAACTGCCTCAGCAGGCTCCGGGCTGAACAGGACCAGGGCCTCAGGGTTCATGTACTGGCGGGGCTTGCCGAGATCTACCTGGCCAGGGGAATGGAAGAGGCCGCCGAGGATGCCCTGCTGGAGGCTGAAGAGCTCACCACCAACGGAGCCGGACAGGAAAACCTTATCCACCTGCGGGGACTTCGCATGAGGCTGTGCAGGCAGCGCGGAGATCTGCAGGAATCAATCGAGCTGGCCCGGAACGAACCGGGCGATGAGGCTGGGCGGTACGGAACCGCCAACCTCGACCTGGAGCTCGGCGCAGCCTATCGCGATCTTGGCCCCGACTGGGCTGACAAGACCGAGAAGTACCTTACCAGGGCCGCCGGGGAATTCGAAAATATGGGCTGCCCGGTAGAGGCAGCCGAAGCACTGGGTGAGCTATCCGTCTACTGGAGGCTTACAGGAGAAGAAGAAACAGCTGCAGAGAAGCTGCAGCACGCCGAGAAGCTGCTCAGCTCAGGCCAGCTGAAGCCACGGCTCTCCCGGTTCACAGAAGTATTTAAAGCGAGGTCGCAATGAGTAAAACCACCTACCGGCGCAAGGCAATCCTGTCGCGTATTCACAATGCCCTGAACGCCTTCTACCTGCTCCAGAAAATTGACTGGGAATACAACATCGCCGAGAGCCTCGAGAAGATCCTCGGCCTTGCTCTCGAAGAAATTGAGCTCGACGGAGAGAAGACCATCGAGCGCGCCCTGATCATCGTGCAGAACCCGGAGGGAGAAGACCTCGAGGTCAAGGCCGGCTGGAAAACCCAGGGAGCAGACCTCAGCTTCAGCCATACAGTGGTGCAGGAAACCTTTGAACGCGGCCAGGCTATACTTTGCGAAAATGCCAAGGGCGATCCTCGTTTTATGAATGCCGAAAGCCTGAAACAGATCGAAACCCTGTCGCTGATTGCTGTGCCGATGCAGTACGAGGAGAGATCCGTCGGAGTCTTCTATGTCGAAAGCGAGTCGGCTGGAAACGTCTTCAATTCCGATGACCTCGAATTCCTGCAGGAGTTCGCAGCGACCATCACCCCCTACGTAAAATTCGGACTCACTCACCAGGGCCATGTGAGGGAAATTCGTAAGCTCCAGGAAGCCGTCAGCGGACGCTACGATATGGGAAATATCATCGGCAGGAGCGAAGCGATCACAGGCGTATTCGAGCTGGTTCGAATAGCGGCCGATGTAGACCGCACCGTCCTGGTCACCGGCGAGTCGGGCTCGGGCAAGGAGCTGATCGCCAACGCCATCCACCACAACGGCCGGCGCAAAACCGCCCCCTTCATCGTCGTAGACTGCTCCGGACTCTCCGAACATCTCCTCGAAAGCGAGCTCTTCGGCCACCTCAAGGGAGCCTTTACCGGCGCCGGGAATGACAAGACCGGGGCGTTCGAAGAGGCCGATGGAGGCACGATCTTTCTCGACGAGATCAAGGACGCCTCAAAGAGCCTTCAGCAGAAGCTGCGCAGGGTTCTGCAGGAGGGAGAAATACGACGGGTAGGCGAAAACACCTCTCGCAAGGTGGATGTCCGGGTCATCTGTGCGACCAACGAAGATCTTGGTGACCGGGTCCAATCCGGTGACTTCATCCAGGATCTCTACTACCGCATCAACAAATTCCCCATTCATGTTCCTTCCCTGAAGGAGCGGCGCGAGGACATCCCCTTGCTGGTGAGTCACTTTCTCCGCCTGATGGACCAGGCCGAGCCACAGGCCAGCTCCACCGAGATCAGCCCGGACGCAATGGAGGCACTGGTCCACCATGACTGGAGCAAAAATAACATCAGGCAGCTTCGCAATACTGTTGAGCTCGCTCGCGATCTCGCCGAAGGCGACATCATCGACATCCCGATCCTCGAGCGAGTCCTGAGGATACAGAGCGGAGAGAGCCCCGGTCTCCTCTCCCGGGGCCCGGCAGGCGATGACGGGCTTGATCCCGGTTGCCTGGTAAAAATCAACCTCTCTGAATTCGGAAGCCTGCTTGAAAAAGAAACAGCCCTTGGGGTTGAAGGCAAGCGCGATCGCTGTGAGACCCCCTTCTACCGCCTCCAGTCGGAGTTCCAGGCCAGGGCCATCACTGAGGGCCTGCGCTCCTGCAGGTGGAAGATCAGGCCGGCGGCCCGGTTGCTGGGAATCAGCCCGATGAAGCTACGCACCTCCCTGAAAGACTACCTGGAATTTTTGCTCAGGAACCGTGCAAACGACCTCGAGCAGGCGGCCGGGGAGCTTGATATCCCTCTCGAAGTTCTGCAGAAAAAAGCGAAGGACTTCGGGCTCGAGAGCATGGAGACAAGAGAGGAGGTTTCATGAAAATAGGCCTGCTTCGCATTCATTTTCATATCGCCGAGGCACAGTCACTGAAACAGAAGCGCCAGGTGATGCGTTCGATCAAGGACCGCCTGCGCAACCAGTTCAACGTGGCGGTGGCAGAGATCGGCTCCAACGATCTCTGGCAAACAGGTGAGCTGGCTGTCGTCACCGTTGCCAACGAACATCGGTTCGTCGACTCGATGCTCCAGAAGATCAATAACTTCTTCGAAGAGCAGCTGCCCATCAGGGTCATCGAAGGACGTATTGAGATCCTCTGAGGCGACGGGCGATAAGCAGGAAAGAGACTAAAACCCCTGCCTCAATCCTCCTGGTTACGCTCAGCGTTGTAGGCTGCGATAACCTTCTGCTGAACATTTCCCGGGACCGTCTCGTTGTGATCGAACTCTATGGTATAGGAGCCCTGGCCACCGGTAACGGAGCCGAGGCTGCTGGCGTAATCACTGAGCTCTGCCAGCGGAACCAGCGCCTTGAGCGTCTGGAAATCGCCCAGCGTCTCAACACCCTGTACCCGGCCTCGCCGGCGGGTGACATCACCCTGGATATCTCCGGTGTATTCACTCGGGAAGGTGACCTCCAGGTTGACGATCGGCTCGAGCAGGACAGGCTTGGCATTATTGACCGCCTCCTTGAAGGCTCCCCTGCCGGCCTTCTGAAAGGCCACATCCTTTGAATCGACAGGGTGCTCCTTGCCATCGTAGACCTCTACCTTGATGTCGACGAACTCACAGCCGGCAATCACGCCAGCCTTCATCATGCCGCTGATCCCCTTCTCAACCGACTGAACATAGCTCTGGCTGATAGAGCCTCCGAAGATGCTGTTGACGAATTCGAGCCCGGCCCCTCTCTCCGTCGGCTCCACCCTGAGCCAGACCTCGGCAAATTCTCCCGAACCACCGCTCTGTTTCTTATGCCTGTACTGCGCATCTCCCTTGGCGCTGATCGTCTCAAGGTAGGGAATCTTAGGCGGCTGGGTGGCGACCTCGACACCATAACGCGACTTGAGCCGTCCCCAGAGAATCTGCAAATGAAGATCGCTGACCCCGGAAATAACCAGCTCCCCGGTTCTGTCATTCCGGTCATAAGTCAGACAAACATCTTCCTCTACGAGCTTGACGAAGGATTCAGCGAATTTCTTTTCATCCGCCTTGGTCTTCGGACTCGTCGCCTTCCCTGACATGGGCAGGGGAATTTTCGGGGCTCCCATAGACCGTTTCGAATCAGAGGTGAGGAAATCGAAGGTCTGGAGCCCCTCGACCTTGATCAGGGCGCCGATCTCTCCAGCCCCGAGCTCTTCCACGGTCTCCTGGTCTTTTCCCTGGAAGCGAATCAGCTTACCGACCTTCTCCTGCTTGCCCGTATGGGGATTCAGGAAAGAACCTCCCTGGCTGATCGAACCCGAATACACGCGCAGGTAGGTCAGCTTTCCAACAAAGGGGTCACTGACAACACGAAAAACCCTGGCGGAGAAAGAATCATCCGAGGCGGTTGAAACCACCTGTCTGTCCTCTTCGTTTGCCGGATCGAAATGTTCCCGGCCCTGGCCTAAAGAGGCCGGGGGGGCATAGCGAGCGAAGCCCTCAAGCAATTCCTTGATACCCACATCCGTTTTTGAGCTGACTGCGTAGACGGGGAAAATGCTCCTGGAGGTCACCGCCTCGACACATTGTTTCGCAAGCACCTCGGGGGTTATTTCCTCTCCCTCAAGATAGCTCTCCATAAGCTCATCATTCGATTCGATAATCGACTCCATGAGATCATCGGAGCTGCCGAGGTTGTCTTCCACCGCTGAGAAGCCGTCCCCCGATTCGTTGGGAGCCGTCATCGGCAGGCAGTTGGAATCAAGCTGTTCCTGGACAGAAGAGAGAACCTTGTCAAAATCAGCGTGCTCCCGGTCAACGCGGTTGATCACCACGAAACAGGGCAGGTTCGCATCCCGGGCGATTTCCCAGACCTTCCTGGTGTTGGGCCTGATCCCCTCATCACAGCAGATAACGATCGCCAT
>CAJWZY010000152.1 GCA_913050545.1 uncultured bacterium
CCTCTTGATGGCGGATCTCGAAGGCAACCTGGTCGAGACCTCGAATCTGGTCGAGCGGTCCAGGCTCCAGCCTGACCCGCTGGCACCCGTAGAGTTGACCGGCCTTACCGGCGTGCTCCTTAGCCTCTCGTAGTTGGCGATAGGCTGACATGTAGCCGCCAGGGCTGAAGCTGAGCAGAACTCCCTCCTTGCCCCGCCAGAGATGGATCAACACCGGTGGCTGGTGATTGAAAAGAGAGAGACGCAGAACTCCCCCGGCCGGCCAGGCAGGCCGCAGCCGGTAGATTCCATTCAGGGTCGCCAGCGGCACATTGTTCACCCGCGTCTCGCCGATCCTGATGTTGTTGCGGATCCACACTGCCGGGTCCAGCCAGGTTCGCAGCACATCCCGGCTCGGGGTGTGCATGGGGTCGACCAACTCAGTAAAGCAGGTCTCCTCAAAGGGCAACACACGGTCGGGAAACAGGATGTCGGCAACCTTGTCCTCGGGCTTGACCTCCTCTTTCTTCTCAGCAACGGAGGGGACAGGTTCCGGCTCTTCCCCCGGCTCTTCCTCCGGCTGTGGCTGAGGTTTTTCCTGGACAGGGCCCGGCTTGACCTTGCCGTCAGTTTTCTTCTCTTGCGGGGGGGTTGTTTTCGTGACCTCCGGGGCAGGCTGTGAAGGAGGAGGCTCAACCTCGGCATCACCTCCATTCCTTAAAACAATGAAGGCCAGCAAGACCACCACCACAGCAATCCCCACCGCATTGGCGATCTTTGTGATAAAGGCCTTCCGGCCCTCTGCCTCCGCTATGATTTCATCAACGGGGACCTCGATCCTGGTGAGGGTCTCAGCCAGGGCCTGCTCAAGCTGCAGCTTATTGGAGAGGGCGGTCCGCAACTTCTTCGACTTACCCAGGAGAGCCAGCATTTCATCGGTCTGCTGCCGGGTAAACTCGGCCGGATGTTTTTCTTGCAGTAATTTAAGGAGGTCTTTTTCAGCCATTCTTCTCTCGCTGCCCCCTGGTCTTTGCGGCCTGGGTTTTCTTCCCGGGAGCTGCCTTTTTCTTAGCTGTCGCAAAGTTGCCGACAGCTTTTTTCACAGCTCCAACGGCTCCCGCGAGAACCCCCTTTACCGCATCCTCGCTCCTTTTGAGCCTTTTGCTGACCTGCGCGAGAGACAAGCCCGACCCGTAGCGCAGGTCAAGAGCCTGGCGCTCAGCCATATCAAGGCCTGCCACTGAATCGCCCAGGCGCTTGCGAAGACTCTCCTTGAGGAAAGGCAATCGCCCATCCTTCTTTTCAAGGGCAAAACAGACCTCGGTCCATCCTGAGTCAGGGCGGCCACGAACCCGTCGCAACTTGAGCTCTACAAGCCTGAACAACTCATCTTCGAACCCACCGAATTCTTCAGCATTCTGCAGGTCTGAATACATCCTGCGGAACACATCGGTAACCATCTGGGAAGCCGCCGAAGAGTTCGCCAGGCGAACACTCATATAGGCGAATACCCGGGCCTGGTAGGTTTCAACCAGCCTGGAAAAGGCCGCCGCATCCCCACCCCTGGCAGCCTCGACCAGCTTTTCATCCCTGTCTTTTTTCGCGCTCTTCGCCTTGACCACCATCTCAACCTCGATTCCGGGTGGATCCCATCCCGGCCAACCTGCGGCGGGGAAAAGCTCCCTGTCCCGCACCACCGGAGGAATATTTCGTGCCTTACACCATAACCTATCGAGCGAAACTAACCCACCGCAAGTTCCTGCCCACAAAGCCGTATTCAATCCTCCAGAGAAACCAGCCACCAGTAAGCGTATTCATAAGACCAGCCATTGGCCTTGTTGAGAATCTCCAGTTCAAGTTCAGCCCCCTTGAACTCGGAGAGATCCAGGTCAAGGTCCAGCCAGCCATCTGCACTCATCGCTGGACCCACCAGCAGATCAACCAGGGGTTCTCCATTGGCAAGCACCTGCAGCTGCCAGTCGCCGCGAACATCATGCCCAACGGAAAGTCTCAGTTTCCCCGGTACCTTCGCTCCCTGCGAAAACTTTCGGAACAGGCGAACAGGCTCCGATGGGGACTTCGGATGGGTCCTGAGAACACCGGGCCTGCCCCGGTAGCTTGCCAGCGAACCGGCGCCCTCACCAAAAAGTCCGCCGGCACCGGACAATTCGAACCCAGCGGCTATCTCATCCAGGAGCTTCTTTTTCCCAGCGGCGTCCAGGGGGCCTGAACCCAGCCCCTTGCGTTCCATCGCCTGCTGCCAGGCAGGGTCCTTGTGTGGAGCTGTCCTCGGCAGATGCCTGCCGTCGAGATCCGCCAGGGTACGCCCAAGCCAGATATGATCAAAAAGAGCGTAGTCGCCATCCGGGCTGCCAAAGGAAAAGCCCGTCAGGTTGAATTCACCGAAGGAACTCGCCAGGTCAACCGTGTGCACCGTCCAGTCCATCGGGGGCGCAGGAGCTGGGGGTTGAGCCGACGGAGGAGAAGGTGCAGGAGCCTCCGGAGCGGGAATCTTCAGATCAGGCGGGGGCGAAGCTGGAGTTTCCGAAACCACGACAGTGGGTGGCAGATGGAGAAAGGCTCCATCAAGAGGTGCCTGTCCCTCCAGGAAGGTCCCCTGGAAGAGGTTGAAGCTGGGCGTTTTCCGGTTTTGCCGGCCGGGTTCGGGGCCGAACAGCCGGTCGTGTCCCAGCTGCATGAAGATTCCCTCACCGCCTTTTTTCTTCCAGGCGAAACGAAGGTAACGGTATTCACCGAAAACGGGGAGAGACCTGATGGGGATGTCCATTCCCTCGATCATCGCATTCTCTTTCTGGCCCCCCGAAACCCGGAGACTGTAATCGCCGCTATAGCTGTCTCTCCATTCCTGCCGGGCAAACCCGGCCCCATCGGTCAGCATGGAAATGAAGCCGGGACCCTGCTCATAGATTTCCCTTAAACCCTGTCGGCTGGGTCCGAAGGAAAGCCCACTCACCTCCACGGGCGTCAAGGCCCTGTCAGTCGATATTTGAAGCTCAATCTCCGTTTCGCTTCCGTTAAAGGGTGAGAGGTCAAAGACCAGGCCTGCTGGTGGAGTCGAGTCCGGCCCCACCGCGGAGGTCCGGGGTATGGCAAACCTGGTTCGCTCGACACCCCCAACCAGCAGCTTGAGCTGGCAGTTGGCCTCGACTGCGGGCAGGAGCCTCGAACAGATACTGAAATAGCGGTTGCCGGCTGCCGGCTTGACCTTTCTGCGCAGCCGCAGGCCACCGGGAGAAACAGCCACCTGGAGACGGAATGCCGGGTCCAGGGGATAGCTCTCATCCCAGCTGTTCACCAGGACGAGTCCCTGCCCACCCGCCGGCACCTGTGACCATCCCTCAAGCGAGGGGACAAACCTGGCCGAGCGCAAGGCCACCTCGCGGCGGAGCATGGAGGGATCGAGACTCAACCTCGGCTCGATCCAGTCGACAAGATCCCTGACATCCAGGGGGTCGGCCCCTGCCGGCGTCCTGTCAATGGCAGGGTCCGCGAGAAGAACCAGCTTCATCCTGTCCCGGCCGGACACTTCGCCGAGGTGAATAATTCCACTGTCGGAGAAACCTCGCGATCCAACAAGCAGGTCGCTGCTGTAGACACTGGTTTCTTTCAGAGAAGGGTAATCCCGAAGGAGAACACGGCCAAGGGCACACCCTCCCTTGCCGGCCCGCATGTCGATGCCTACCCCCGTACGGAAAGACTTCACGCAATCGGACAACGAGAATTCCAGTTCACAAAAAGCCCGGACCCCGAAGCCTCGCATGAACTCCGACCCGGAACAGGCCAGGGAGCTGCCCAGGATCGAGCGGTCACTTTTCCAGCGCTTCGCGCCGCCAAGAATTACTTTCTGTTTTACCCGTACGGGATGAAAAGTGGACAAGGGCACATCTACAGGCAGGTTATAGCTCCTCGATACAATCGTTGAGTATTTCAGCCACAGGGCGTCGAGGCTCCAGGCAGGCTGAAATACATGCCACCACTGGCGAGAGTCAACCGGGTTGCCAAGCTGCCCCTCTCTGAAGCGCTCGTCAGAGGCGGTCAAGACCATCCCGTCCACCGTCTCTACCTTCCTCAGGCGGCCGCCTCCCCCGGGCAGGAGCACAGCAAGCTGTTCGAAGTAGGTATCCCAGGGATCCCTGGCCGGCAGGTGAAGCTCGGCAATCGAGGTAAAGGGAACCAGCCTGACTCCTGAATCCAGCAGCAGCCTGACACCGGACCGGCTCCAGCGCATGGACCGGAACCGGTCACTTCCACCGGCTGCGTAGAAGACCGTTCCCGGGCTCAGGGGATGACCCGACCTCGATGTCAGGACGATCCGGCGCAACCAGCGGGTAAGAACGCGCACCTGCCGGCTGCCACGGTAGCCGGGTTTATGAACATCAACAGACGGCTTGAGCAGGACATGCGGAAGCTGGGGCGCGCCGGGGTTCTCCTGGCCGGAACGGTATCCGGAGAGCTTGCAGGGCAGGCGGTCGCCACCAGAGAATTCGACGTAGGGGCCTTCAAGGTCAATCTCTCCGGGGCCATCGTCCCGGATCCAGGAAACCGGGTTTGCCGGATCAAACAACCAGACCCCGGCGAGGGTAGGCCGCGCCCCACCTCTGCCCCAGCCTGCTATCTTGATCCCCTGCACAACCCTGCCGTTGGACAAGGCGGCCCTGTAACGCCCTGCTCCAGAGCGAAGCGGCCCCCGGATGATGAGAGGGAGCTCCTCTGGCCCGGGGGGCGCAGCCTCGGCCCGGCTACCGGCAAAGACACCTGCCGCAGAGGCCAGGATAAAAAGCGCCGGGATTATATAAGCCGCAGCCGGCCTTGAGTTCACCACGTTGTCTCGCACTACCAAGAGTTCGTATCCTCACATTCAATCCGGACAAAGCTCATTGCCGGAGCATGTCCGGGAGAATTGACGAGCTCTCAGGTTAGACCCAAAGAGTGCCGGCAGGCAAGAACGGTTAGTCAAGGGTGGCCAGGTTTGCTTCGACCTTGGCGAGCTCCGCCTCGAGCTCTCCAAGCCTCTCCCTCTCCCGCTCTACCACCTCGGGGCTTGCCTTGCTGACAAAATTCTCGTTGGACAGCTTCTTCTTCGCCCCCTCGATACGGCCATTGAGCTGGTCTCGTTGCTTGGCCAGGCGCGCCTTCTCTTTCTCCAGGTCGACAGCGCCGGGGATATAGATATCGATATCCCTGACCACCGCAACAGCGGAATCGACGGTACGCTCGGCCTCTGCCGAGATCTCCAGGGACTCCAGGACGCCCATATGAACCAGCAGGTCGCCAAGCGGCTCAAGCTGTTCACTACGTTTTGCATCGGCCCGGATCCGGACCGGAAGCTTGTCGGACAGGGGAATCTCGTTCTTGCTTCGAATATCCCGAATAGCCCGGATAATCTCCTGCAGAAGCTCAAAGCGTTTTTCAAGCTCCTCGTCCCGCCAGCCCGCAGCAGCCCGGGGCCAGGGCGCATGAACCAGGAGCTCGGGAACGCCCAGCTCCTCACCGATCCCCCGCCGGGGAGCCTGCTCACCCAGCCTCTCCCAGAGGAACTCGGTGATAAAAGGAACAAAGGGATGCAGGAGGCGAAGGACCTGGTCGAGAGCCACGGCGAGCACCTGGCCGGCCAGCTGCGCCTTGCCGGCTTCCCGGACCCTTGGCTTGATAAACTCGAGGTACCAGTCACAGAGCTCCGACCAGAAGAACTCTCTTGCCAGGGAGATCGCCGCCGCTGGGCTGTAAGACTCGAGCTGCTCATCAACGGTCTCGATCGCGAGCGCCAGGCGCGAGAGGAGCCAGCGGTCCTCGACAGCCAGTTGCTCAATTTCACGGGGCTCGAAACCCACCCCCTCGAGATTCATCAGCGCGAAGCGGGCAGCATTGAGGAGCTTGTTGCAGAAATTCCTGCCCACCTCGAAG
>CAJWZY010000153.1 GCA_913050545.1 uncultured bacterium
ACGGCTATGAGCGGGATGGAGAGAAGCCCTATGCCTGGCGCTATCGGGACTACGTTATCAGGAGCTTCAACGGCGACAAGCCCTACAACCGCTTCGTGCTGGAGCAGCTCGCCGGGGATGAGCTCGATGATGCAGGCCGGGACTCGATCATCGCCACCGGCTTCTACCGCCTGGGGGTGTGGAATGATGAGCCCGACGATAAGAGGGCGGCCGAATACGATGGGCTGGATGACATGGTCGTGGCGATCGGGGCCTCCTTTATGGGCCTGACCGTCGGCTGCGCACGTTGTCACGACCATATGTACGACGCGATTCCACAGAAGGACTATTACAGCTTCCTGGCCTTTCTGCACAACGTCCGCTACTACGACAAGCCGAAGTACGAAGAAAAGTCAGCCACCTATGCTTCCATCGGAAACAAGGAGTGGGCCCTTGCGGTGCGGGAGCATGGCGATAAGCCGAAGGAGACGAAGGTCCTGATTCGAGGTAATGCCGCGACCCCCGGCGAGCTGGTCAAGCCCGCCTTCCCGGCCGTGCTCGGGGGGGGGCAGGCACAGCCCGTGGGAGGAAAATCCTCTACCGGCCTGAGGCGTTCCCTTGCTGAATGGATCGCGGGAGACAGCAATTTCCTGACGGCCCGGGTGATGGTGAACCGGATCTGGCAGCATCTTTTCGGGCGTGGAATCGTCCGGACTCCGAACGATCTCGGCCGCAGGGGCCTGCCGCCGACCCATCCCGAGCTGCTGGACTGGCTCGCACGCGACTTTATTCTTGGTGGGTGGAAGATCAAGCGCCTGCAGAAGCTGATCATGCTCTCGAGGGCTTACCGCATGTCCTCGCGGGTTAAAGAGGGCAAGGCCCTGCGCGAAGATCCCTCCAACGGGCTCTTCTGGCGGCAGAACATGAAGCGCCTGGAGGCCGAGGCGATCCGGGACTCGATCCTGTTCGCCGCAGGAGGATTGAATCCCGATATGGGTGGCCGCGGTTTCTTTCCAAAGCTCGGCCGGGAGGTGATAGCCGGAGGTTCGCGACCCGGGTGGGGCTGGGGAGTTTCCAACAGTAAGGAGCAGTCCCGCCGGAGCGTGTATATCTATACCAAGCGAGGGACCCTGATGCCGCTGATCGAGGGCTTTGACTATACCAACACCGCCCGGTCTCTCGGTATGCGTACGGTCACCACGGTGGCGCCGCAGGCCCTGATGCTGCTCAACAGCGCATTCCTTGACTGGCAGGCTGGTGTTTTTTCCAGCCGTCTCCTGGCGGAGAAGGCTGGCGATACCGAGGCCTTTGTCCGGCGTGCCTACCAGCTGCTTGTGTCGAGGGATCCCTCCTCCGGGGAGGTCGAGAAGAGCCTCGCCTTCATCGAACGCCAGGAGAAGGCCTTCGCCGGCCGGAGAATTCGCTCCACCTTCAGGCCTGGAGTGCCGGATGCGATTGAGCGGGGCTTCAAGAGCACCCAGCAAGCTTCCAATTTCCTGGAGGGCCCCGCTGCGGGCTGGGATTACTTTCGCGGCCGCTGGTACGATGCCGGCGACAACATCGACTGGGTAGATCCGAAGAGGCGTCCTTTCGCTCTTCACAAGACGTTGCGCTACACCGGCGGTGAGCTGAGCGCCGAGCTGCTCATGCAATCGAATTCCGATGGGGCATCGCTCTATTTCCGCGGAGCCGGCAAGGGCGATCTGTATTCCGGCCTGGAGCTTCTGCTCGATCCCCGCGAAGACCTTGTGCAGCTTCGCCGCCACGGCAAGGAAGTCGCCGTGGTGAAGTCAGCCGCGCTCGAGCTTGCCACCGTGGCCTGGTACCGGGTGAGGTTGCTGATGGATGGGCCGGACCTGGGGATCTGGGTGGGGCGCGAATTCAAGGATGGACAGCAGCCGACGCTCAAGCTTCCTGTCGACAAGCTCGAAGAGCTTGGTGACAGGGTTGGCTTGAGCTCGACAGAGGCGCCTGTGGGGCTGGCTTCACTGGTGGTCAGGGTGGGTGGAAAAGAGTCAGCAGCGCAGATTACAGAGAAAATCGGTCTTCCTGCTGCCTTCCAGCGAGGCGGGGACCCGGCGCCGGTAAACGATCTGCCGCGCAGCAGGCTCCAGGCGCTTCATTCTTTCTGCCTGGTGCTGCTAAATCTGAACGAGTTTGTTTATATTGATTGAGAGACGGCCCCCTGCAGCCGAAAATGATAAAAACCCGGCAGGCAATCGCGGCCGGGCCGGCACGGAGTAAACTGAGATGAAATCCAGTCCAGGAAATATGCCCGGCAAAGGACCTTCTTCGTCCGCAAGCCAGTTCTGCGGTCGCACCCGCCGCGAATTCCTCTGGGAGGCAGGCGCTGGATTCACAGGGATCGCGATGGCGGCGATGCTGCAGCAGGATGGCTTCTTCAGGAAGTACGCCCATGCTGAGGGAGTCCCGCCGGATGAGCTGAACCTCCTGGCCCCCAGGCTGCCGCACTTTGTCCCCAAGGCCAAGCGCTGCATCTTTCTCTTCATGTACGGCGGCCCATCGCAGATGGACCTCTTTGATCACAAACCCTACCTGCAGAAGAACGACGGCAAGACGGTTGATATCGAGATCCGCCGCAGGAGCATCCAGAAACAGAAATTGCTGGGCTCCCGGCGCGAGTTCAAGCGCCGTGGAGAGTCAGGACTGTGGTGCTCTGAGGCTCTTCCCCGCATCGCTGGCCACATGGATAAGATGGCCGTCGTCAAGTCTCTCTACATGGACTCCTTCGCGCATGGCTCAGCCCTCCTGCAGATGAACTGCGGCCAGGTCATCCAGGGGCACCCGTCGCTGGGGTCCTGGCTGGCCTACGGCCTCGGGACGGTCAACCAGAACCTGCCGGCCTACGTGACGATGCTCGACCCCAGGGGTGGCCCGGTTTCAGGAGCTCCGAACTGGGGCAGCGGCTACATGCCGGCCGCCTACCAGGGAACCCTGTTTCGTTCCGGTGGGGACCCGATTCTCAACCTGAGCCCGAACTCCGATGTGGCTCCAGCCATTCAGCGTGACCGGATCTCGACGATCAATGCCCTCAATGCCGAACATCTTGCCGGCCGTCCAGGCTACTCGGAATTGCAGGCCAGGATCGCAAGCTACGAGCTCGCCTTCCAGCTGCAGACGACGGCCCCGGAGGCTCTTGACCTTGAGCAGGAATCCTACAGGACCCGTGAGCTCTACGGTGTCTATGATCCGAAACCAAGGCATAAGCTCTCGGTAGGGCCGGCTCCTTTTGCGCGTCAATGCCTGGTCGCGCGCCGCCTTGTTGAGCGTGGTGTTCGTTTTGTCCAGATCTACCATGGTGGTGGCCACCAGCAGCAGAACTGGGATGCTCACAATGGGGTTGAGGAAAACCTGGACATTCATTGCCCCGAAATTGACAAGCCGATTTCCGCTCTGCTCACCGACCTGCAGCAGCGCGGGCTCCTCGAAGACACCCTGGTGGTCTGGGGTGGAGAGTTCGGCCGCCAGCCGGTCTCCCAGGGGACCAACCATGGCCGCGACCACAACCCCAAGGGTTTCACCTACTGGTTTGCCGGTGCGGGCATCAAGCCCGGGATCAGCTATGGAGCTACCGACGAGATCGGCCACGAGGCAGTCGAGAATCGCCATCATATCCGGGATCTTCACGCCACGATTCTCCACCTGATGGGACTGGACCACGAGAACCTGACCTATTTCTACGGTGGTCTCGACCGTCGGCTCACCGGCGTCAGGCATTCAGAGGTGATCAAGGGGATCCTGGCCTGAGGCTACGCTGGCTGAGGGGTCGCGGAGGGCTTGTCAGCGGCTGAAGAGCTCGATGAGATAGCCGTCTGGATCGTAGATGTAGAACTGCAGGGGGCCATCGGGACGCAGGTAGGGTCCGTCAACGATCTCGATTTCGAGTGATTCGAGGTGGGAGGCCGCCTCTGCGGCGTCGTCGATCTCAAAGGCCAGGTGCTGCCCCTGGGCCGGATAGTTGCCGGTGAATTCTCCCTGGCCCGCTGTGCCTGCATCTTCTCCCTCGAGGTTGACATGGACCTGGGTATTGCCCGCCTCGAACCAGAGCCCCGGGAAGGAAAAATCCGGTCTTGGCAGTTGTTCCATTCCGAGGAGATCGCAATAGAACGCCCGGGTTTTTTCGAGGTCGCTTGATACGACCAGGAAATGATCGATCCCCTTTACCCGGATTGTTTTTTCTTCAGGCATGTGAAGCTCATCAGCCGATGCGGTCGGCCTTCAACTCATCAATCAGCTCGGCAATGGCATCCACCGCGGCCTCGATAAAGAGGCCACCTTTTTCCGCGTTGGCGATGGTCGGGTCGCCGATGACTCCACCCTGGGACCACTCGTTCCAGAGGCGGAACTGCCCGACCCGGCCGGGTTCGAGCATGTCCTTGTGGTCGAACCTGCAACGTTGTTTTTCTCCATCCGGAGCGAGCAGGTCCGTCCTGACCAGGTCCGGGTGCAGGGCCAGCATCACAGAGGTCTCCATCTCTCCTGCATGCCCCATGCCTCCAGGGGCCGATTCGCGGATCTCTTCAAAGCGCTCAGCGGCAAGGGTCCAGTAGGTTGCATGGATGATCTTGAGGTCGGCACGGGATTCGGCGGCTGTCACATTGCCCGCCCCCAGTCGTGCTTCCTGGACTGCCACGTTCAAGAGGGCCTGGTTGCCGCCATGGCCGTTGAGAAGGATGAAGCGCGTGAAGCCATGCGCGAAGAAGCATTCCACCAGCTCTCGTGCGGTGTCGAGAAAGGTTCGACTGGTCAGGGTCAGGCTGCCGGTGAAGGGCATGTGGTGAGAGGAAGACCCGAATCTTTGCACCGGCAACCAGAGGAAGTTTTCGGGATCCCTGTCGTCGAGCCGCCGCAGGAGGCCCTCGGTGATGAAAGTGTCGGTTCCAATCGGCAGATGCGGTCCGTGCTGTTCGATTGCTGCAAAGGGGATCAGGACGGGAAGTTGCCGGTCCAGCTTGTCGACATCCAGGGTCGTCAGGTCAGCGAGGTGCATGGTTCTTCTTTCCGGTCCCGGGTTGGTTGAATGAGCTCAGGGCTACAAGCTTATCAGCAGGACGGGGAAAGTTCGATGTGCAAACGGACCTGCTGAACCCGGTGCTTCTGAGGCGCAGTAATTTTGAACGTAAAAAATTGTCAACCGGGATGCTTTAGGAAGGGATCACATTAGAATAAAAACGAGTTAAACCAAGCAGACCAGAGTTGTGCTGAACCAGAGCCGGAATCGGAGATTACTATGAGCAAATGGAGCCTGCGAATCAGCCTTGCCGGGGGAGGCGGGGCCTGTCTCGCCATCTTCTTGAATATGGTTATTGTTGGCGGAGGTCGCGTTGATTCAGGCCCCTTCGCTCTGCCTGTGGCATCGGCCCAGTCTGTTCTGAGGCCGGAAGAAGAGCACCTTGTGAAGCTGTTTGAGAAGGCCTCCCGTTCGGTCGTTTTCATTACCAATGCGGCCATCAAGCGCAGCTTCTTCTTTGATACCAGCCGGGAGGTTGCACAGGGAAGTGGCAGCGGTTTCGTCTGGGACAAGCAGGGACACATCGTCACCAACTACCACGTGATTCAGGGGGCGGACCAGGCGCGCGTGGTCATGCACGACCAGACGGGCTATCTGGCGACCTGGGTGGGCGGGTCAGCCCGGCACGATCTGGCGGTGCTGCGCATCGAAGCCCCGCCGGACGTGTTGGAGGGCGTCGCCCTCGGCGATAGTGACCGGCTTCGGGTGGGCCAGAACGTGTATGCGATCGGCAATCCGTTCGGGTTGAGCGCGACGTTGACGACCGGAATCATTTCGGCGCTGAACCGACAGATCGAAGGACTGAACCGCGACCTCATCGAAG
>CAJWZY010000154.1 GCA_913050545.1 uncultured bacterium
GGGCTCCGTAGGTAACGACGGTCACATCTTCACCCTTTCGAACCGTGGCGGCCTTGCCTAGGGGAATTGCATAGTCGGCCCCGGGGTCGCAAGCGCGAGTATACTGCTGCCGATAAAGATGCTTGTGCTCCAAGAACAGAACCGGATCGCCGCAGCGCATCGCGGTGCGCAGCAGGCCAATGGCATCCTTGGCGTTGGAGGGCATGACCACCCGCAGACCAGGACACTGGCAGAACATCGATTCGGCGCTCTGGCTGTGGTAAATCGCTCCACCCCGAACGTATCCTCCACTTGGACAGCGAAGAACCACCGGACAGGAAAAGGCGTTATTTGAACGCCAGCGCATGAGAGCGAGCTCACTGCGGATCTGGTTCATCGCCGGCCAGATATAGTCAAAGAACTGTATTTCGACAACCGGCCGCATACCTCTTGCAGCCATGCCGATGGCCCGGCCGACAATGGCTGATTCGGCAATCGGCGTATTGTAGACCCTGCTGGATCCAAAACGCTCCTGCAGGCCATGGGTTACCTTGAAGACTCCACCCTTTCCTTTCACGCTCTCGATATTCTCTTCCTTCGAACAATCAGCAATGTCTTCGCCAAAGATAACGACGCGGGGGTCTCTCTGCATCTCGGTGGCCAGGGCACGGTTGATCCCCTCAACCATCGTGATCTTATCGCCGCCGACAACAGGTTCGTTCTCCCTGTCGATGACAGTTTCAGGATTGTAGATGAACCGGGAGACCGTGGATGCATCAGGCATCTCCTCTTCCTTGATCGCATCGTAGATGTCCTGGAATTCATCGTGGGCATCCTTCCTGATGCGGTCGCCAACGGCCGGATCGATCAACCCTTCCTCCATCAGCAGTCTCTCAAAACCGACCACTGGATCGCGTTCCTGGTCCGCCTCCTTTTCCGACTGCGGACGGTAGCTGGCATCATCGTCTGAATCGGAATGCGGCTTGAGCCTGACGACGCGTGCATGCACCAGCGCCGGTCCCTTGCCGCTTCGACAGTGGGCAACAGCCTCACCCAGCCCGTCAAAGCAATCGAGTACATCGACGCCATCGATTTCACGCACCAACAATCCGGGGAAATCTGAAAATGTCCGAGAGATGCTCGCTTCGGGTGTCTGGACCTCGGTTGGAACCGAGATGGCATACCCGTTGTCCTGGATCATGAAAAGCACCGGCAGCTTATTCAAAGATGCTGCACTGATGGCCTCGTAGAAATCTCCCTGGCTGGTAGCCCCATCACCGGCGGAAACATAGACCAGCTCATCTTCGCTGCAGGTGGGCAGGGAGGGATTGGGAGGCAGGCTCCTGACGATCCTGGTGACCTCGGCTGTACCCACAGCCTGCAGGAACTGGGTTCCGGTCGGACTCGACTGGCTGACAATATTGAGCTCAGGCGAGGCGAAATGATTCGGCATCTGGCGTCCACCCGAGCTGGGGTCCGTTCTCTTGCCAAGAGGCTGGCGGAAAAGATCGGCGGGAGTCATTCCAAGCCCATAGACAAAGGTACGGTCCCGGTAATAAGGATAGAACCAGTCCTTGCCCGGCTTCAGCAGCTTCGCAGCAACAGCCTGGATGGCTTCATGCCCCGAGCAGCTGAGCTGGAATTGGAAAGCCCCCTGGCGCCTGAGGCGAATCTCTGCCTCATCGAGTTCGCGCGCCCTGACCATGAGATCATAGACCCAGAGAAGGTCTTCCTTCTTCACGGCTTCTATGGATTGGGTGCGGGTCTTGCTCTGAAGATACTTGATGACATTGGAGAGCTTGTAGCGTTCCATCCGGGTTTTCTCCTGTAGGATCCCGCCAGGACCCTTCCTGCACCTGCCTTGCTTGCAGGCGTATAAAAAAGAAACGCCTCCCATCCCTCAAACAGGGTGGGTAAGCACTACATGCTCGACTGTTTCCGGTGAGAATGCAACTTTCTCATCAGCTTCCATAATAATCAGACTGTATTAACGGAACCTGTTGACAGAAAAAGAGTTACATAGAGCGGTCTTTGGCTGGTCTGGACTTTTTCAGCAAACCGGGAGAAAGTCCCCTCCAGGAACAGAAAAAAGTAAACGCAACGGCACCTCAGCCCCAGAGGCTGGTGCTGAAATACCGCTCGCCAATGTCGTTGAGGACAGTCACGACAACCCCTTCATCGATCCTCTCGACGACCTCCTGGACCCCCTTGAGATAGCCTCCGGAGGATTGACCGACAAAGAAACCAGCCTGCGCCAGGGCCTGGCACATATCGTAGGCCTGCTCGATATTGACCTTCACCTTTCGGTCAACAACCGATTCATCAAAGATCTCCGGAACGATATCTTCCTCGGTCTCCATCGGCTTCAGTCCTTCGATACCGGGAAAAGCATCCGGGAGAATCATGGTGATCTCGGTCTCGGGAAGCTCTTCCTTGAGGCGACGCCCAACCCCGGTGATCGTTCCCCCGGTTCCCACTCCACCGACAAAGTGGGTAATCCTGCGGTCGGTCTGCTCGAGAATCTCAACCGCCGTCATATTGTAGTGAGCCTTCCAATTGCTCTCATTGCTGTACTGGTCACAGAAGAAATACTTGTCAGGATCGGCCTCGGCCTGCCTGCGAACCTCGCGCAGCGCCTCATCGTAGCCCTCTATCGCATCGGTAAACTCCAGCTGCCCCCCATGCGCGAGAATACGCTTCTTGCGCTCCTGCGATGCGTTCTCCGGAACGATGAGCTTGACCTTGTAGCCCAGTGCGCCGCCGATCATGGCATAGGCGATGCCTGCATTCCCGGAGCTCGAATCCAGCACGGTTCGCTCCGGCGTAAGCCGGCCATCCAGGATTGCGCTCAGCAGCATCCAGAGCACGGGGCGGTCCTTGATGGATCCACCCGGGTTGAAATACTCAACCTTGGCGTAGACCTCGACACCCGGCTTGTCGAGGCCGGGCAGGGAGATGGGCACCAGCGGGGTGTTGCCGATCAGGGACAAACCCGGTGCGTTTTCAATCAGGGGAAGAAATTCCTCGGGAAGTGTCGACAAAGGCCCTTCGCTCCTCAAACGCCACAAAAATGGGCGTAGTCGGTGTAGCCAGGGAACTCCATCCCCTCGCCACAATACTTGCAGTCGGGATCCGCCTTGATCTTCAGCTCACGAAACCTGGCCTCGAGAGCATCGTAGGTCAGCAGCCTGCCGGTGAGCAGGTCCCCCTTGCCCAGGATGATCTTGATCACCTCAATCGCCTCAAGCACACCGATGACACCCGGAAGGACTCCCAGGACCCCCGCCTCAGCGCAGGAAGGCGCCATCTCAGGCGGTGGCGGCTCAGGAAACAGGCACCTGTAACAGGGCCCCTTGCCTGGCCAGAACACGGTCGCCTGGCCCTCGAAACGGTAGATCGAGCCATGCACATTGGGAATACCATGCTTGCAGCAGGCATCGTTGACAAGATACCTGGTAGGGAAGTTGTCACAGCCATCGACGATGATATCGTAGCCCGCGAACAGCTCATCGACATTGGTCGAGTGAACCCGGTCGTTGTGAGCGACAACCTCGATGTCGGGATTGAGCGCCAGCAGCGTTTCCTTTGCCGAATCAGTCTTCGGCTCCCCCACCCTGGCGTCGGTGTGGAGAATCTGGCGCTGAAGGTTGCTCAGGTCGACCACATCGTAATCGACGATCCCAAGGGTGCCGATTCCGGCGGCCGCGAGGTAATAGGCGGCCGGGGACCCAAGCCCGCCGGCGCCGATGCAGAGCACCTTCGCCTTCTTCATCAACAACTGTCCGGCCTCGCCGACCTCATCGATGCTCAGGTGCCGGGCATAGCGCTCCCGCTCCTGGTCTGAGAGGGCCTCTGGAATGTCGATCGCGTGGCCGTTCTGTTTCCAGCGGGTAAAGCCACCCTTCATGGAGGTAACATTGGTATACCCCAGCACCCGCAGCGAGTTGGCGGCGAAGAGAGAGCGAACACCACCAGCGCAATAGGCGATGATGGGCGCATCCTGGTCGGGAAGCTTCTTGGCCGCCTGCATCTCGAGGAATCCCCGTGACAGCTGGACCGCCCCGGGCAGATGCCCCGCGCGGTATTCGTCGGACTCGCGTACATCGACGATCGTCACATCGGATCCGTCGCCGAGGGTTCCCTCGACCTGCTCAGGATCCATCTCTGGAATATTCTGGCGATATTCAGAGAGCAGCTCGTCGTAGCTCTTACCTGCCATGCTTCAGGCCCACCCCTGCCCGTGAGTCGAGCCCGCCGGCAATTGCCGGGACCACGCTCACCTCGTCGCCATCGTTTACCGGGGTATCAAGACCCTCGGCATGACGAACATCATCACCATTGACGAATATATTGATGAAACGCCGGGTTTCGCCGGCATCGTCAAAGATCTTCTCCTTCAGGCCGCCGTGGCTGCTCTCGACATTGTCGAAGACCTCACGGATCGTGCCACCCTCTACATCCACCTCGCTCTTGCCCTCGGTGAATTTTCTCAGGGGAGTTGGAATCCGAATCGTTACCGCCATACCTTGCCTCCAAGTGCATGCTGTTGGACCGGTGGTAAGCACGGTATATGCCGAAGGGGCGCGATCGGCGCACTCGAACGGACTCAATCCATACCGTGGTTACAATACAGAGCCAGTCGAACGAGTATATCTGTCCCGGGGAGAGACTGCAACACAGCCCGATGAATGGACTTGCAAAAAAGAGCCCCTTTTAGCCTCAGGGCTGCTTTTTGCCCCCTGGCTCACCTCCAGGCCCTTTTTTATCGGACCCTTTCTTCGCTTCACCCTTTTCCCCGCCCTTTTCGCCTGGGGGCTTTGTTCCGTAGAGGGAGAAATCGAGGATGCGCAGATTTTTTTCCTGCACAACACCCTCGGATTTCTTCAGCAGCACATGCCGGCGGCGCTCCGGTTCCGGAGACTCGCGAAAGGGCCTGCAGAAACGCCGCCACTCGTTTTCCCAGCCGGCGATGATATAGAAGCGAAGCCGGGCGGGTGTCTTCAGCTCCAGGCGGCTGACCTTCTGAAAGATCTCTTCAAGGGCCTTGTCGGCAAGGTGGTAGATCTTCAGATCGGTGGGAACCTTCAGGTTCGGATATTTCGCATTGGCCATCACCGGCCGGGTATCGGTCAGCGCATGGAGAAGATAGGGAACTGTAGAGAGCCCCTGGTCGGCCAGTTTCTCAATGACCTCCCCCGCCTCGACATCTTCCTCCCGGTCAAAAGAATCGACCGCGAGGGATTCAATCAGATCGAAGATCTCACTGTTGCCCAGCACCTTGCCCTCGAGGCAGATCTCCGAGTAGATCAGGTGGGAGAGATAGCGTCGAAGGTCCCAGATAGCCGATTTCTCATTTTTCACATTGAGACGAAAAACCTCGGGGATGGAAACCTTATGAAGAACCTTTGCGTTCGCGTCCAGGAGATCGACAACAACGCTGCCGGCATATTTCCAGGCGATGATCCGCTTTTGCAGGATGAGCTCCTTGTCAAAGATCGTGGAGATCTTTCCCCGGATCCTGTAGCGGGCTTTCGCCGCCTCCTTGAGGACCCTGTATCCTGCGCGGCGGAGATATTCTTCGAGGTAATTCTGCACCACACGCGTGCCGGGAGTGTAGCGAGTCCCGTCCATGGTCTGCGCCATCTCTTCGATGTCGACATGGATGGTATCAAGCTCGACCTGGGACTTTGCCGGGTCTGGACGGGTTCGAGTCTGCTTCGGCAACTGTTCGGCCGCCAGCCTGGGAATGGCTGGCTTCTTCTGTGGCTTCTTCTGTGGCTTTTTCTGTGGCTTTCTCTTGTTCTTCTTTTTCATCATCTTCTTCTTCTTCTTCTTCTTCTTCTTCT
>CAJWZY010000155.1 GCA_913050545.1 uncultured bacterium
CTACTCCGGCCCTGATCCTCCGCATTGGGCTCAAATGAACCAGCCCTTTGCATACTCACAGGCCCCGACCGTGCCCCTGGCGGGGCCCCTGCTCCGGGCAAAATGCGGTTTTCCTACCGGAATCTGACTGCTTCAGCGTCCTAGAGACCGGGGATAGTCAGCCTCAACCACGCTCTGGCCCATAACTTTTGGTTCGTTAGTTCAATCTATTGACTTGGCAAAGGCGATAGTATATATCTAGTCCCTGCTTGGGGCAGGCGAACCGCCCCTCGATAGTCATGTGGCTCGTGCCTGGACACCCGTCTCACTGAAGGTCATATTTGCGACCTCTGGCGGCCTAACGGTTTTGAGGTCGTGAAACCCCGGTAAACCTGATAACATTGCGAGGTAATTAAATACCGTCTAGAGTGATTTAGACTGCGCTTTTTAGCGTATGAATATCCAAGAGGTTCCAAACCAGGTGCAATATCCCTACGAGAAGGACTTAAGAGAGAAGTTGGAACCGATCCTGGTTCCAATAGCGAGATCTGCAATAGGGGTGGCTTTCGGCGTCGTCCTAAGTATGATTGGAATAGGGGTCGCTTGGTCGTTATACATATTTTTCGGGGCTTCATCGATCGATACCTGGAAAGCGTGCTTGTTCTTCGGATCAGGATTCGGAGCGGGAACCAGCGCTTTCGCAGCCTGGCTGCACCTTGATCGTGAAACCAGCAAAGTTCTGTTGTTGACAGCAGCAGCCGTTTTGGGAGGCGGGATCCTCGGCTCCTGGGGCGGGTTCTTATACGGGGAGGCGCAAGACATTGAATGTTGTGCCGAGCCCACCGTGTCTCCGGTCTATTACACAGCTTTAGGATCGGCTGTGGTGGCGAATATAGCGGGGATCGTTGTAGCGACAATCCGAGCTATCGCAAACAGGAAAAGGCGAACTCAGTTTCCCAACCCAGTGCACTGACGGTTAGATAAAATGCAGAAATATTTGGTACGCCGGTTTCTTCTAGCTCTCGTAACCTTGCTTTCGGTTTCTCTGATCATTTTCATAATGAGCAGGGTATCTGGAGACCCAAGGCACATCTACCTGGACGATTATTCGACCCAGGAAGACTGGGATCGCATGGGTGCGGTTTTGGGCTTGGACAAGCCTTATTACCAGCAGTACGGCATCTTCTTGAAGGGCGCCTTCCGAGGCGACTTTGGAGAATCCGTAAGGGAAGGACGGCCCGTTACTGAAGTTGTGATTGAACGGGCGCCCGCAACACTGCTGTTAGGCGCGGTGGCCTTCACCTTCTCATTGTTGATAGGTGTGCCGTTAGGCATCTTATCGGCGGTAAAACGTGGCACCCTGATGGACGCGTTCGGGAAATTCGTTGCTCTGATCGGGCAATCTGCTCCACCTTTCTGGTTGGGCATCATGTTGATGTTCTTCTTCGCGGTGAAGATGGGCTGGCTCCCGCCATACGGGAAACAAGATTGGAACAGCATAATTCTGCCGGCCGTAACCTTGGGGTGGTACTATGCCGCCGCCAACCTGCGGCTGGTAAGATCAGCCATGCTGGACGTGCTAGATTCTGAGTACATTAAGCTAGCTCGGGCTAAGGGTGTTAACTCCAGGGCAATCATCATGAAGCACGCTTTCCGGAACGCGCTAATTCCGCCTCTGACCTTCGCCGGGGTAACCATTGGCGCCCTGGTGACCGGTTCATTGGTTGTTGAAACAGTGTTCGCCTGGCCCGGACTCGGCAGACTGGCGATTGAGGCGTTATTCGCCTTCGACTACCCGCTGCTTCAGGGCGTGGTTATTACCTTCACGATGTTATATGTCACTGCAGCATTCCTAGTGGACGTGGCCTACGCTTACGTAGACCCACGAATCCGGTACGCATAGGGATAAGGAGCAAGAAATGGCTGCAGATCTTAACGGAATTGTCATTGCCCCCCCTACAGTTGGAGCGAAAGCTGTCGAAATATTTCGAAAAGTTAAACGCTGGCCGGTAATCCCGGTTTTCCTTCTGGGTTTGGTCGTATTCGCAGGATTGTTCGCGCCCCTTATCTCGCCTCACGATCCGGAGAAAGGCGAACTCAGAGAACGCAACATCCCCCCGGCTTGGTCGAGCGGTGAAAAGGCTACAAAGACCGTCGTTGAGAGAATGTCGATCAACGATCGGGCGACCAGCGTCACGTTGAGCGACGCACAGGAGCTTGATCCCGCTGCCCAGGTCGGCGACCAGGTCGAAGTCTTCGACCCCATCTACACCGTTGGTTGCCCGCTCGGCACCGCTGCCCAAGCCACTCGCGGAGAGATCACCCGCACCCAATGGGAAGTGGACGGGGAAAACTACTGGATGGTTTCTAGTCCGGCCTTCTTCGGAAATTCAGGGGGCGGGGTCTTCCTCGAGGGGACCCACGAACTGGTGGGAATCTTCTCGAAGATCTACACCCACGGCTGGATCCTCGGGCTCTGGATCGGCAGCTACATCGTCTTTCCGATCTGCACGATGGGCTTCATCGGCAAGCGCCTCAACCAGGTGGCGCGCAGGTCAGGGGCGATCACCATTCCCGACGTGATCCGTGACCGCTTCAGGAGCGCCAGCTTCGCCTTGTTGGCCGTGGCGCTGATCGTTTTCTTCATGTCCTTCAACCTCACCGCCCAGTTCAAGGCCGGCAGCGTGATGCTGAAGACGCTCCTGGAGGGGGTGACAGTCTTTGAATCGGCTGCAGCTTCCCTGAAAGACTCCATCGAGGGACTCCCCCTGCTTGGAGGAGTGGAGGGGGACTACCTGCTCTGCCTGCTGGGCTTCGGTTTCGCCGTGGTCGCCTATACGACCTACGGCGGCTTCCAGGCCGTGGTGTGGACCGATGTCATGCAGGGAATCGTCATGGTCTGCGGGGTCATCGTCATGTTGCCCCTGGCGCTCTACCTCGTCGGCAAGGAGGCGCCGGAGGGGGTGGGGTCGCTCGAATACGCCACCTCGCAGATGGTAGAGATGAGTCCGCCGCGCAAGGCGATGGCGGTCTTTCGATCGAGCGCTCCAACAGGGGAGGACGTTTCGCTGGAGCAGGGCACCTGGATCCGGGTTCCAGCTTCGGGCGAAGACGCGGAGCCCAGGCTTTTTAAGGTGATACCGGCAGAAGCGGTCGGGGAGCCGCTCTCCGAACGTGGAGCCCCCTGGGTAGCGGTGCTCGAGATCACCTCCTCCGGGGATCGCAGCCAGGTTCTCAAAACCCATGAAGGCCAGGTTCGTTCCGATCTTGCCCTCGGGGAGCTGGTGCTCAAGGACTATAAATATGGAGCAGAAGAGGGTCGCAAGGGAGTCTACGTCACGGGCCCCGGGCCCGATCCCGGCAGCGATGCCGGGTTCCTTCCTCTCAGCCTGGTGATCTCTTTCTTCTTCATGTGGGCGATCTCGGGTACCGGGCAGCCCAGCAGCATGGTGCGCCTCATGGCGTTCAAAGATACCGTGACCCTGCGCCGCTCGATCTTTACGGTGGCGATCTATTATTCGTTGATCTATTTCCCCCTGGTGATCATTTTCTGCTGCGCCCGGGTGCTGATGCCCGGCATGGAGGCCGAGAGCGACCGCATCATGCCGGCCATGGCGGTCTTTCTCACCGAGAACGTCGGCGCCGGCTGGCTTGCGGGCCTGCTGATCGCCGCGCCCTTCGCGGCGGTGATGTCGACCGTTGACAGCTTCCTGCTGATGATCTCATCGGGCCTGGTGCGGGACATCTACCAGCGCAACATGAATCCCGAGGCCTCCGAACGCCGTCTCAAACGGTTGAGCTATCTGTTTACCCTGTTGGTTGGAGGCGCCGCGCTGCTGGGGGCCGTCAACCCGCCGCAGTTCCTGCAGGACATCATCGTCTATACCGGCAGCGGGCTGGCAGCCTGCTTCCTGGCGCCCATGGTTTACGCGCTCTACTGGCCGCGCTCGAACGTCCAGGGGTGCATGGCCGGTATGCTGGCAGGCTTCGCGGCTCACCTGTCGATGTACGTCGGGGGGATCTGGGCCAACGGTGGTTTTTTCAAACCGTATAAGCTTCTCGACTTCGATCCGATCATCGTCGGCCTGCTGGTCAGCTTTGTTGCCGGCTACCTGGTAACGAAATGGACGCCTCCGCCGCCCGGCGACCTGGTGAGCAAGTATTTCCACAAGCAGGGGTAGCCTTTAGCTGCCGTTTTCGGCCTCCCCACTGCCATGCTGGCAGTGCCAGGCAAGTCTGCGGACAGGGTCTGCCTGTATAGCCTGGTCTGCAAGTTATTGAGGCGCAGGCACTTCAGGTAAGCCGGCGGAATTAAAACAGGCGAAAATACGTTTCTGGCAAGTGGATTGCGTTAGACTTCAGGTAATCGCAGACAACTTCGCATCCTGGCAGAAGGGACACCCCCTCTTGGGTTCTTTCCATCTTTTCACAGCATTCGGTATTCCCATCAAGGCTCATTGGAGCTTCCTGCTGCTGCTCTATTTTTTTGCTTCACAGCTGGTGGAAGGTGGAAAGAGCGCGGACAGCTCTCTCGTCAAGAACATCCTCCCGCAGGATCTTGCCACTGCCCTGGTTTTCGTGATCTGTGCAATGGCGTGCCTGTTGCTGCACGAGCTTGGCCACAGTCTTACTGCCCGCCGCTATGGCATCAAGACACGCGAGATCAAGATGTTCTTCCTGGGTGGAGTGGCCATGATGGAGCGCAGCCCACGGGTGCCCCGCCAGGAGCTTTTCATTACCATCGCAGGCCCCCTGGTGAATTTTGTCATAGCCGGCATTCTCTTCCCCCTGCTTGTGTTTTACCCGCCTGCTGAGCAGTCCATGGTCTATGGACTGCTGGTTTTTCTCCTGACGATGAACCTCGTGTGGGGTCTTTTCAACCTGCTGCCGGGTTTCCCGATGGATGGAGGCAGGATCCTGCGCTCCCTGCTGGCTCTGAAACTTCCCTACCTCCAGGCGACCCATATAGCCGTTCGTGTCGGGCAGTTCGTCGGTGCCGGGTTCATCATCCTGACTGTCCTGGGAATATGGGGAGATATCACGGTCGCCCTGATCGGCGTATTGGTTCTCATCATCGCACAGACGGAATTGATGCGGGTTCGGGCGGAGGAGGCCCTCAAGAACGGACCTGATCTCTCACGCCTGTTTGGCGGGATTTTTGGTGGGAACCCTTCAGGGGGAGGAGGCCAGGGGAGCTGGAAGTTTACAGTTGGAGGACAACCCCCTCCCGGCAGCCAGGGAGCTGAGACACACGGGGATGACCCACCTCCCCCCCGCGGCGATTCCGATTGCGTCATCGATGTGGATTCCGATGGCAAGGTCCGCAAGATCTGGCGCAAGGATGACGACGAAGACTGAGTCTGCCCGGCTGCGCCGTGAGCCTATGAAAACGCTCCCGGAGGACTTAAGATCTTAGCTTCTTACCACGTTGAGTTGCAGCCTGGAGGATGCGGCCCGCCTGTTGTGGCAACAGGTCCGGGCGGTCTCCCTTTCCGGAGGTTCATGAACTGATGAAACGTATTTCGCTTCTCCTGATTCTTCTATTCGTCATGGTTTCACCGTCCATTGCCCAGGACGCTGCAAAAGCTGGCGCTCAAAAAGAAAAACCGCTCCAGGCGCTGCTCGTCACCGGAGGTTGTTGTCATGATTACGACCGCCAGAAGCTGATTCTCACCCGGGGCATCTCGGCCCGGGCCAATGTGATCTGGACCGTCGCTCGCCAGGGCGGCAGCACCACCAATACGAAGATTCCCCTCTACCAGGATCCCGGCTGGTCCGAAGGCTTCGACGTCGTGGTGCACAACGAGTGCTTCGCTGCCGTCAAGGAGAAGGCCTTCGTCG
>CAJWZY010000156.1 GCA_913050545.1 uncultured bacterium
CTGGATGCGGTCCAGGATGAGCACAGCGAAGATATGCTTCGAATGGCGGGAACAACGGCCATCCACCCTTATTACGAACCGGTCCATGTTGGAGTGGCAAAGCGTCTTCCTTTCCTGCTGGTGACCCTTACCGGTTGTATCGGGGTGCTGCTGGTGCAGAACCACTTCCGGGAGGTCATCGCCGGAGACGGAACCGCTGAGGCCAGCTTGCTCATGTTGATGGTCTTGCCAATCGTCCATCTCATCAGCGGTCTTTCGGGAAATGTGGCGGTGGTCACCTCGACGGTATTCGTCCGGGGCCTGGCGACCGGGGAGATCTACCCGGGGCGAATATCCCGTGCGGTCTGGCAGGAATTGCTCATCGGAATCCTGATCGGCCTGGTCATCGCCGTGCTTGTAGGCCTGGTGCTGTCGCTCTTCTTCGGGCAGAGGTATGACCCTGATATTATCCTGGTGGTGGTTTGCGGTCTCTTCGCCTCGATTGCCTGGGCTGCCGTGATCGGTGCCCTTGTGCCGGTCATCTGCAGGCGGGTAGGCATCGATCCGGCGATCGCTTCCGGCCCCTTTGTGACGATCACGGTTGATATCTCTGCTTCATTCATTTTCCTGCTCTTTGTCCTGAAGATGCTCGCGGTCCGGCTCAGTGCGGGCTCCTGACCGATGGGCGCCAAGGCACTGGCAGTGGGAGTGGACCTCGGTGGAACCAAGATTGCTGCCGGGATCTTTGAGCCTGGCGGCAAGCTGGTGGGTGACCTGGTTATCGAGCCGACCCTTGCTGATGGTCCTGCGGAGGGGAGCTGGCAGGCGTTTCTGCGAGCTGTCGATGGGGCCATCGCGGGCGCGGGAGTTGATTCCGGGGCACTCGCTGGAATCGGGGTCGGTGCTCCGGGACCGCTCGACGCGAGCTCCGGAACCCTGCTGGAGATCCCGACCCTGCCCGGGCTGCAATATTTCCCTCTGCGGGGAAGGCTGGTGCAGCGCTATGAAACGCGGGTGGAGATCAGCAACGATGGCAATTGTTTCGCGCTGGGGGAGGCCTTGTACGGTGCGGCCAGCTCAGAGGCAGTGGTGCTCGGGGTAACGCTGGGAACCGGTTGTGGAGCCGGGCTGGTCGTCGACGGCCGGATCCACGAAGGAGCCACCTTTAATGCTGGTGAGGTTTACAGGGCGCCCTGTGGTGAGCGGACCTTCGATGAGGCGCTCTCGGGACCCGGCCTCGAGCAGCTCTACCGTGAGCGGGTGGGCAGCAACAGGCCCGGGCCGGAAATCAGTGAGCTCGCCCGCAATGGTGATCCGGTTGCAAGGGAGGTTTTCGAGGCTTTCGGCGTCGATGTGGCGCGCGGATTGGGGATTCTCGTCGCTGTTCTCGATCCCCAGGTTGTCGTCCTGGGAGGCGGTGTCGCAGCGGCTTTCGACTGTTTCGGGGAGGTTGTCAAACGCGAGATTGGCCATTACCTGGCCCCAACGGCGGCCGAGCAACTCAGGATTGTCGCCAGCGAGGCAGGGGCCGCAGCGGGGGCAGCGGGGGCTGCAGCGCTGGTCTTTTCTGCTGGCGAGAAAGAAGTGTGATGAAATTTGTTTCTGCTTGTAGTTAAATCCCGTAAAGCGTTCGAGAAAAATTGAAGTGAAGACCTGGGCGCCTGGGAGGTGGAGAGATGCTCAGCAGAAATAACTGGCTTCCTTTAGTGGTCGTTCTTGGCCTTGTTGCCATTGCTGGTGTTTACGTTGAGTCGCGCCTTTCGGCCCTGGCTGTGCTCGATACGAAGCTGGCCTTGACCGAGAAGCGCCTCGGTTCTCTGGAGCAGTCCTCTTCACAGCAGGAGGTCGAGCTGAGGGTAGAGAACCAGAAGCTCTCCAATCGACTGGAGCTTGCCCAGGGGCGCAACAGCCTTCTTGAAAGCCGGATCAACGAACTCGAGAAGAACCTGGGGCGGTTCAGTACCAAGCTTGGTAAGGAGGGAGAGGAGGGCAACACCGGCTCCGTTACCGATCGCCTCAAGTTACTGGAAGGCAGCCTTGGGAATGTTTCCCAGTCGGTTGCGACACTGCGCCAGGACAACGCGGGAAGAGCCGAGGCTGCTGACGTGGCACAAGCCAGGATTCTTGAGCAGCTGACCGAACTCCGCAAGAACCAGGAGGTGGAGCTGGGGGCCTTCCAGAAGGTCGCAGACCTCCGGGGAGAGCTCACAGAGGTCCGCGAGCAGTCAGAAAAAACTTCAGCCGATCTACGGCTTGCTGTCGATCAGTTCCGCAAAGATCTCGCTGGAGCCCTTGAGCAGGGGGGCAAAGGCCCGGCTGCGAAGTCGGATCCTGAGGAGAAGCTTGCAGCGCTCACCAGGGGCGCGGAGGAAACACCGGCGCAGCCATTGCCGGTTTTCGAGGTCCGGGCTTCGGATGCGGCTACCGGCATCGTGGTGTTGAGCCGGGGAAGCAAGGCAGGTGTCAAGGAAGGCGAGCTCTTCTCGGTATCCCGAACAGGTGAGCACATTGCTTTCGTCAAGGTTGTCAGGGTCTGGGATGAGTACAGCGGCGCTGAGATTGTCGAATTGCTGGCGGGTAATTTCGTGCAGCCGCGAGATCTTGTACAGCCGGTCCCGGCTGAAAAAGATTCGGAGAAATCCGCTGTGCCGAAGCTTGATGTGAAGGACAAGGCGCCTCCTCCTCCGCCACCTCCCCCCGCCGACTGAAAATCTGAAGCCGGCTTTTGTTCATCGTGTTTTGGCCGGTGAACCCTCGTATAATGAGATCGAATCGTGAGGGGACGGGGAGTGGCCCGGCCCGGGTTTTTTGAGTTTCCAGGCGGCAGTGTTTAATTCATGCAGAATCCCGCAAAGAGCAAAGGTGAGCCCCTGGCCGAAACCTCCACCGAGGCCGGCACGATCACGATCCCCGTAAAGCCGACGAGCTCGTTTGGCCGCTGGAAGCCGACGATTTACTGGCACACCCCGATCTTCATGGTGCTGGCGGCCGCTGTTCTGCTGGCAGGTCTCTCGGTGCTGATCAGGAAGCTCGCAAGGAAGTTCGAGAAAGAGGGCTGGAGCGAGGCCGCCCGCCAGCAGGCCTACGCATCTGAATCGCCAGGCAGTGGCGGAACTTCGACAGAGAAAGAACCCTCCGGATCCGGAGACGAAGGAAGTTGAGCCGCCTGTTCTGCTGCATTCTCCTGGGCGGCTGGATCCAGGGCATCCTGGCACTGGCGGCTTATCCGGCGGATACGGCAGCCGGGATCGAAGCCGCCGGAATCAGGGGCTCCCTGGTTATCTGTGGCGGTGGAAAACTTCCAGAGGAGGTGGCGCAGCAGTTTATGAAGCTTGCCGGCGGGACCTCAGCGCGCCTGGTGATTATCCCGACTGCAAGCACCGGGGCAGACGAGGCCGGGGCAGACCATTACCTCTCTCCCTGGCGCAAAAGGAAGCCGGCATCGGTTGTCCTGCTGCACACGCGCTCACGTGCGCGCGCCGATGCGGAAGATTTCACTGTGTCCCTTCGTGAGGCCACGGGTGTCTGGTTTGGTGGTGGGAGCCAGGCCAGGGTTGCGGAGGCCTATCTCGGAACCGGGGTGGAAAAGGAGCTCTACGCGCTTCTTGCACGGGGGGGTGTGGTTGGTGGAACGAGCGCGGGGGCGGCCATCATGTCGCGGGTAATGATCTCCGGCGGGACAGCGAAGGCCGACCTGGGCACCGGCTTCAATCTTCTTCCCGGCTCCGTCATCGATCAGCATTTTACCGCTCGCAATCGCCGTGTGCGACTGGTGGGCGTGATCAGCGCACGGCCTGCCCTGGTAGGTTACGGGATCGATGAAGGGACAGCGCTCATCGCCAGGGGTCGGAGCCTGCAGGTGCTGGGTGAAGGAACCGTGAGCGTGCTCCTGGGGCCTGCGGGCAAGGGAGATGATGAAAGCCGTCCGCTGAAGGAACAGCTGCTGCGCAAGGGACAGGTGGCTGACCTTACCGCCCTGCGCCGGGCGGCCCTGCTGCGGGCCGGCGAGAGGTTTCCCCCGGCTTCGCAGGAGCCCGCAGTCATCTCAAAAGGAGCCCTTGTTCTTGGAGGTGGCGGGGGGATGCCTGCCGGTATAGTTCGCCGCTTTATCGAGCTGGCCGGTGGACCGCAGTCCCTGATAGCCATTATTCCAGGGGCCATGGAGGATCCTGTACCGCAGCCTCCCGGCGAGGAGAGGATGCTTCGCCGCCAGGGAGCCAGGAACCTGGTTGTGCTGCACAGTCGGCGCCCTGGTGAAAAGGAGCGAAAACATTTCGCCGCGGTGCTCAACAAGGCCGGAGGAGTCTGGTTCTGCGGCGGCCGGCAATGGCGCCTGGTTGATGCCTACGGTGGTACCGGGATCGAGAAGCTCTTTCATGATGTTCTCGGGCGGGGAGGAGTTGTCGGCGGAAGCTCGGCCGGGGCTTCCATCCAGGCTTCCTACATGGCGCGCGGTAACCCGCTTGGTAATCGCGATATCATGGCGGAGGGATACGAGCAGGGTTTTGGTTTTCTTCCCGGCACCGCAGTTGACCAGCACTTCAGCCAGCGGGGACGGCTGGCTGACATGGAGGCACTGGTTGCACGGTTCCCCCAGCTGCTGGGGATCGGGCTTGATGAGTCGACCGCCATCGTGGTCAGGGGATCGGTAGCGGAGGTGATGGGCCTGCACAAGGCTCACTTCTACGCCGGCGACAAACGAACCCGCCTGGGCGCGAAGTCTTTTTACAATCTCAAGAGAAGGGCCGCCTTGCCGGTGCGTTGAATCAGGGCTTTGAGGGCGGCGGCCCAGGCTCGAAGAAGAGCAATCCCCTGACCTTTGTCTTCCGGCGAAAGACCTTGTCGCTGCAGGTGACGTAGAGGGTCTGCAGCTCCTTGCCCCCGAAGACGACATTCGAGAGAAAGGCGGCCTGGGGCTTTGCGATCACCCCGCTGATCCTTCCCTGGGTATCGAACATCTGCAGTCCGCAGTGGGTGGCCACATAGAGTCGTCCGTCCCGGTCAACCGTCATGCCGTCGGCGCCGCTCTTGGGGGCCTGCTGCCTGCTGAGCCGCATGGTGTAGTAGGGCTGCTTCTGGCTCAGGCTGCCGTCTTTTTCGATCCGGAAGGTCCACAGGCTGGACGTGTTGGTATCTGCGACCACCAGGGTACCCTGTCCGGGCCAGAGGATGATGCCGTTGGGCCGCTCGATGCCCTCGTCGACGACTCTCTTGTTCTTTTGTGGATCGACATACCAGATCCGTTTTGCTCTCGGGTCGGTGAAATAGACGCCACCCTCGCCGGTGACAACCAGGTCATTTGAACGGACATCCGAGGCGATCACCTCGATCTTCCCGGCGGTATCGTAGGCTACGATCCGGCGTTTTGCGCCCTGGGTACAGTAGAGCCGTCCGCCGGGGCCGAACATCATTCCGCCAGGGTGCCCGGCATCTTTTGCGAACACCTCTGGTTTCCCATTCTCGCCGAGCCGGTAGATGGTGTCGCCCGGCGGGTCGGTGAAGTACAGCCGTCCGGAGGGGTCACAGGCGGGCCCCTCGGTAAACTTGTAGCCTTCTCCCACCAGCTCCCATCCCTCGCCTTCGATGAGCACCTGCTCCAGCGGCATGTCCTGGGCCGGAACCTGCCCGGGGGTCAGCAGTGCCAGTGCCAGGATGGCCGGCAGTCGCATTGAGGGCTTCCCGTTCATTTCTTATCTCCGTTCTCCCCGGCCGGCTCTTTTTCCGGGGAAGGTCCTTTCCAGTCCCGCCACAGCCAGCGCAGGGTGTCAGGCAGGATGGC
>CAJWZY010000157.1 GCA_913050545.1 uncultured bacterium
TTCGGAGACTTGAGGAGCTCTCCATAGAGCATGAAACCCTCGCACATTCTCCACTACAAACAGTAGCGGAATCGAAATCCTTACTCCCCAAATTGCCAGGGTCTCATATTAAAAACTTATTCCTTCGCGACAAAAAACGCACTTATTTCCTACTGACGGTGCCTCAGGATAGACAAATCAACCTTAAAGTACTTCGAACTGTGATCGCCGCGAGAGGGACACTTTCATTTGGTTCCGCGGAGGCACTAATGGAGCTGCTCGGCGTAAAACCCGGGGCCGTAACACCATTTAGCGTAATCAACGATAAGGAAAACAGGGTGTCCGCGTTCCTTGATGAGGATCTCACTAAGACCCCAATTATCAACGCGCACCCACTGCGGAATGATATGACAACCTCTTTGGGTATCAATGATCTTCTCAAGTTCATCAAGGGGCCTGATTTCCCCACGGGTGGCCAGATCCTCAATACCCGGCGGGAGATCAGCGAGATCTACCGCGATGGGCACGGCTCGGTCAAGGTGCGTGGCGAGTACAAGCTCGAGGGCGGCTCTCGCAAGCCGCAGATCGTTATCACCTCGATACCCTACATGGTTCAGAAGGATGTGCTGGTGAGGTCGATCGGAGAGTTGATCGGGGCCCGCAAGATCCCCCAGATCAACGATGTCAGGGACGAATCGACCACGGATATCCGTGTCGTCCTGGAGATGAAGCAGAATGCCGATCCCGATGTGGTGATGGCCTACCTGTTCAAGAACACCAACCTGCAGAACAACTTCAACGTCAACCTGACCTGCCTGGTTCCTTCCTCAGAAGAAGACCCGGACCGCTGCAAGCCGGCCCGTCTCGACCTGCGCCAGGTTCTTCTTCACTTTATCCGTTTCCGCTACAGGGTTGTGGTTCGGAGGCTTGAGCATGACCTGCGCCTGCTGAGGGAGCGCATCCACATCCTCGAGGGATTCAAGAAGATCTTCAATGCCCTCGATACAGCTATCAAGATCATCCGTAACTCCAATGGCCGGGAGGACGCGGCCAAGAAGCTCAAGAAGAGGTTCAGGCTGGATGACATCCAGGTGAATGCAATTCTTGACCTGAGGCTCTACAAGCTTGCCAAGCTGGAGATCAAGGCGATCCTCGATGAGCTGCGTGACAAGAAGCAGCGTGCCCGGGAGATCGAGAAGATCCTGAAGAGCGATGCCCGGCTGTGGACTATCGTGCGCAAGGAGATTGCCGAGGTGCGCAAGAGCTTCACCGATGAGCGCCGTACAAAGATTGGCGGCAAGGGCGCGCGTGAAACGGAGTACAGCGAGGAGGCCTTCATCGTAAATGAAGACGCCATCGTTCTGCTGTCAAGGGATGGCTGGGTGAAGCGCATGGGGCGAATCACCGACCTGGAGAAGGTCAGGCTGCGCCAGGGTGATGAGCTTTTGTCGGTTGTGGGTGGCAACACCCGGGATCTCGTTGTCTTCTTCAGTAATCTCGGTTCAGCCTATACGATCCGCATCAATGACCTGCCGGCCTCGACCGGCTATGGAGATCCCGTGCAGGGTATCTTCAAGTTTCGCGATGGAGAGAGGGCCATCGGGGCGATGTCACTCGACCCGAGGTCCCTCACCGACGTTGGCTCTGTGGATGACACCTCCGTCAAGCCGCCCCTGAACCATCTTCTCGCGGTAAGCTCAGGTGGCTATGCGCTCCGGTGCTCACTCGCCGCATTCACCGAGCCCTCCACCCGCACCGGCAGGAAGTTTATGCGGGTACGAGGCGAGGAAGAGGTGGTTGGGATTCATATCGTGCAGGGGAAGAAAGAGGTCGTGATGGTGGCCAGCCAGGAAGGGCGTGTCACTCTCTTTAAATCAAAAGACGTGAAATTCCTGACGGGTCCCGGGCGGGGGGTGCTCGGGCTCAAGCTCGGTGCCAATGATCGCCTGATTGCAAGTGCCATCAGCAACCGGCCCAGTGACCGCCTGCGGGTATTTACCACCAAGGGGGCCAAGATTGATATCTCGACCAGGAAATACAAGGTCTCCGGGCGCGGCGGTAAGGGGATCGAGGTGATCAAGCGCGGCGGGCTCTCTGGCTCCGCGATCGGCGAGCACGAGATACCTGTCTTTGATGAGAACGGGGATTCCCCAGGGGCGAAAAGCCCGGCAAAGAAAAGGACGAAGAAACCAGCAAAGAAGAAGGCCGGTGGCGGGAAACGCAGGAAGGCTTCAAAGAAGGCGCGAAAGAAATAAGGAATTGCTGAGCCGGGGGTGAGCCGTAGCGAGGCTCTCGCCGGGCAGGGAGGCAGAAGAAGAGCATGGCACCAACAGCTGCTGCCGGTAAAAAGAAGGCGCAAAAGAAGAAGGCCAAGGCCAAGGCGAAAAATAAGCCGGGCAGGAAAACAGCCGCTGCCAGGAAAGCCGCGGGCAAATCCTCCGGCAAGGGAGCCTATAGCGCCAAGGACATCAGCGTACTCAAGGGGCTCGAGCCGGTGCGCATGCGTCCTGCGATGTACATCGGCGGGATCGATAAGAACGGTCTTCATCACCTTGTCTGGGAGATTGTCGACAATGCGATTGACGAGGTGATCAACGGTCACGCAACCACCGTCGATGTTGTCCTCGACAAGGACTCCGCAGGAATCGAGGTCAGCGACAATGGCCGGGGGATTCCTGTCGACAAGCATCCGGAGACCAAGCGGCCTGCCCTCGAGACAATCCTGACCACTCTTCATGCCGGTGGAAAATTTGATTCCGGGAACTACATTCACTCCGGTGGCCTGCACGGCGTGGGCTCCTCGGTGGTCAACGCCCTCAGCAAGGAGATGACAGCCCGGGTGAAACGCCAGGGCAAGGAATACGAGCAGCGCTACTCGCGTGGTAAGCCCAAGGGCGACATGAAGCTTGTCAGGAAGGTCAAGGGCCGTGGAACGACGATACATTTCAAGCCCGACCCCGATATCTTCCGTTCCACCAAGTTCGACACCAAGAGGATCCATGAAACTCTCGAGGCGCGGGCCTACCTGCACAAGGGGCTCAAGATCATCTACAGGGACCGTTCCAAGGGCAGCTCGGAGACCTTCGAGTTCGAGGAGGGGATCAAGGCGTATCTCGATAAGCTCGTTAAGGAACGGGGTTTCAAGGCGACGCATGATTTCATGTTCTACCAGCTCAGTGAGAAAGAGCCTCGCATGGAGGTCGCCCTGCAGTGGACAGATGAGCCGGGTGAGTATATCCGGTCCTATGTCAACGGGGTCTATACCCGAGATGGCGGAACGCATGAGCAGGGGCTCAGGACAGGCGTTGTCCGGGCGGTGCGGAACTATATTGATATCCACGACCTGCAGCCCCGCGGTGTTCGGCTGACGCCGGATGACCTGCGCGAGGGCTTGAGCGCGGTATTGTCAGTCTATCATCTCGATCCGCAGTTCCAGGGCCAGACCAAGGAGAAGCTCAACAACCCGGAGGTAAATGCCCTGGTGGCGAGTGTTGTGGGGACCAACCTTGAGCTCTACTTCAATTCGAATCCGACCACCGCCAAGGCGGTCGTGGCACGGGCGGTCCTCGCATCCAAAGCGCGCAGAGCCTCCCGGGACGCTGTGCTCCAGGTCAAGCGCAAGACAGCTGTCTCTCACAGGCTGAATCTTCCGGGCAAGCTGGCCGACTGCGAGAGCACGCGTCCGGCTAAGAGTGAGCTCTTTATCGTCGAGGGTGATTCAGCCGGCGGGTCTGCAAAGCAGGCTCGCGAGCGAAAAACCCAGGCCATCCTCCCGCTTCGCGGGAAGGTGCTGAATACCGAGCAGGCGACCCTTTCGAAGGTGATGGACAACAAGGAGCTGTCCGACATGCTCTCGGCTCTCGGTTGCGGCATGGGGGCCAGCTTCAACATCTCCCAGCTTCGCTACCACAAGATCATCATCCTCACAGATGCCGACTCAGACGGCCACCACATCATGACCCTCCTGTTGACCTTCTTCTACCGCTACCTGCCGGACCTGATCAAGGAGGGCTATATCTACCTGGGTATGCCGCCACTCTACAGGATTGACCATCGAGGCAAGAAGTACTGGGCCTGGTCCGACGAGGAGAAGGCAGCCGTCATCGATGGCTTCCAGGGCGGGGTGAGCGAAGATGCCGTCACTCGTTTCAAGGGACTCGGGGAGATGAGCCCCCCGCAGCTCAAGGAGACGGCCATGTCGCCTCAGAGTCGAAGCCTGCAGCGGGTGTTTATAGATGACCCCCTGGAAACCGAGCAGGTCATCAGCGACCTGATGGGGAAGGATGCCGCCGCCCGCTACAAGTTTGTCATGGAGAAGGCGGACGAAGCCGACGACGTGGACCACTGAGTCGACCGGCTTCCAATATCCTTTGCTCCCCCGGCAGCATTGGCTAAGATCGGGGCGTCTGCATTGTCTTGTACGCCCGGGAGAAGCCTGACCCTTGAGTGTCCTGAAAAACCTTTTCGAGAGCCTGCCGGGATTTGAGATGAAGCTCGAATCCTATGACCGCAGGGGGAAGGTCATCTCCGAGGCCACCGGCGGGGATGTTTTTGACGCGGTTCAGCGCTACCGTGAGCTCCTGCCGGTGCGGGATGAGCACCAGAGGGTCGGACTGCTCTTTCGAAGCGAAGAGACGATCGAGTTTCTCGTCGCCATGTTTGCGGCCATCTCCAGGGGCTTGACGGTTGTTCCGCTCTATCCAAACTGGGATGGCCCCACCCAGCTGAGCTACCTGCAAAGATACGGGGTACGGGTCCTGGCGGTGGGGGATGGCTTCCTGGAGAGAACCGAGGGCTGGGGAGAAAGCCTCGACAAGGTTGTCAACGTTTCCCTCGAGCCCGGGAAAATGCCTGCAGGGACAGGAGAGCTGGATCCAGCCGGGATCTTTCCTCCCGGTATGGACGGAGACCATCCGGTCGCCTGGATCTTTACATCAGGCACCTCCGGGGGGATGGCCAAGTGCACCGAGATCACCCTCTCGAATATGGATGCCGCGATCGAGAACATCCGCGACCTGGATTTCCTGCGCGAGGGGATGGTGGCACATTGCCCGCTGTCGGCCAGCCACATCTTCGCCTTCGTGGTGATGACGGCGTTTGTTGCCCTGAAACCGCGGCGGGTACTTTTCTCAGACATTCAGTACCTCGCCCGGCTGCCAGAGGAGAAGACCGGGAAGGTCGATGCCATCATCCTGGTGCCGATCGTGATCAACCGGATTCGCAGTGGATTCTATGACCGCCTCTGCACTGATTTCAGCCAGGGCAAGGTTCCTCCCGAGCTGAAAAAGCTTGCCCGCATCCCTCTCGGTATCCGGGGGTGCCTGAAGCGGATCTGCCGCAGGGCGGAAGAAGGCGTGATTGACCGCGAGGCCGGGCGGTTCAGGGGCTGGCTGGGGCTTCCTTTTATCCTGTTGGCGAGATGGGTCTTTGGTCGAATGGTTCGCAGTCGGCTTGGCTCGGCCGAGTTTATGGTCATGGGTGGGGCGCGCCCGAACCTCCAGGCGATGGCCTTTTTCGAGGTCATGGGGATTCGCGTATTGCAGGGCTGGGGCATGACCGAGACCACCGGGCCGGTTTCGGTCTCCCGTCTCGGTGACCGGCGCAATGGAGCGCTCGGCACCTGCGGTGAGCTCTTTCTCGGAATCCGGGGGAAGATAGAGGGGGAGGAGCTGATTGTTGAGGGGACCCAGATCGCCAGGGGATATGTTGAGCCGGATGGAACCCTTGTTCCTTTTGATGGCGTGATAAAAACCGG
>CAJWZY010000158.1 GCA_913050545.1 uncultured bacterium
TTGATAATCTCCGCCCAGCCAGCCCGCACCTGTCTCACAGGCAGGGTTTTGAGCAGGGCGAGGTCCATTACGACAGCGCGAGGTTGGTGAAAAGCCCCCGCCAGGTTCTTGCCCTCGGGGATATTCACCCCCGTCTTGCCCCCTACGCTGGCATCCACCATCGCCAGCAGGGAAGTGGGAACCTGGATGAAATCGACTCCACGCAGGAGGCTCGCTGCGGCGTAGCCGGTGATATCTCCAATGACTCCACCTCCAAAAGCAACCATACAGGAGCTCCGGTCGCAGCCCGAGCGAACCGCTGCTCGCAGGATCCGCTGCATCTGGTCCATATTCTTGGAACCTTCTCCAGGCGCCAGCACCGTCTCGGACCATGGAATTGCGGCACGTTTCAGTTGCCTCCTGATCAGGGCCCCGTGACTCTTCAGCACATTGCGGTCACTGACCAGGTGGACCCGGGACGGACGGATCTTTTTCTGCAGCAGGGCCGGCAATTCGCCCAGGGCCCCCCTGCCGACCAGGGCCGGGTAGTTTCCCCCTGCTGAGCGAACCTGCACCCTGCGCGGAGCCTTTGCAGTTCCTCTGCCTTGTCTGCTCTTGGCGGCGGGCATGGTCAATCCTTCAGTCGATCCTTCACAGAGGCCTGGTCTCTGGCCTGTTTCAGGCGCTCACGGTAGGTTGCCTCCGAGCGCCTGTTAACGAGTAGAATGATTAACCCGGAAAGCAGGCCGATACCCAGGACCACCACGATTCCGAGCTTCATGGTTTCAACACCTGAAGACACGGGTGCCGATGATTCCATCTTTTCATAACCGGAGGCTACCAGTATCGGGATCGTAGCCTTGCCCTTCTCGTTATCTCCTGTGAAGAGACGGCAGAAATACGCCCGCAGGATGACCTTGTCCATATGGACCAGCTGGGCAACCTGGTCCTCGATCGTATAGACGAGATGGATCTTCTTGTTCTCATCCAATACGTAGGACCTGAACAACCTGGGAGTGTCGAGGGGATTCGACTTCCCTGGAACAGCTACCCATTCCAGGGCTCTCCTGCCCTTTTCCATCCTGATGACATTCCCCCTGAGCTCAACGAGCTTACCACGGTATAAATCGGGCCTCTCATAAAGGGCTGAGAACAACTTGTCATCTTTGATTGTACTCAGCAGGGGTTCAGCAGGAGGTTTCCCGGCGGCATTATCCGAACGGAGCTTATGGGCGAGATAGACGATGCCGGGCTCATGGATCGTTCCCCTGCGTTCAGCACCATCTGTGCGGTCCCGAGAGGCAACCTCCAGAAGGACCTCCGGCTTTTCGACAAATGGCTGGAGGGTGAATTCAGCCTGGCCTATTCCAAGGCCCAGGGGATCGAAGTCCCCGGCATTGCCGGGCTGCTTGCCAGCCTGGTCAACAGGCTGCTGCGGCTCGACCGGCTGCACAACAACAGGAACCCCTGCATCGACATTCTCCTCGTACTTTTCCTTCCCCTGGTCAAAGAAGTTCCACATCAGCCCCCCGACGACCATGGCGAGAATCACCATCATCAGCATCTTAGAGCCAAGTTTGCCCGGTTTTCCCCGGGTTGAATCTGACTGTCCGGGAACCTCTGGAAACAGTTTCATCTTTTCAGCGCTCACTCAATTAGGTAGCAGAGCTATTATTCTGGAGCCAGAGCCCGAAAAAGCAAAACAGACAATAGCCAGGGGGCTCTAATTCCTGCCGCTAATATACTTTATCTCTTTATATAAATCGGCTGGAGACCTTGCGGAAAACTCAAATCGAGCCAAGAAAGTCATTGAGTACCTCAGCCGCCTTCGCATTCGCGCCCGGCTGCATACAGGCATTCTTGAGACGTTGAAGGCGCTCAACAGCCTCAGCCCTCTCCTCTTCGTCATCGAGGAGGCCCCTTGCCAGCGGTACCAGCTCCTCCAGTTCGCTGTCGCTTCGCAGGAGCTTCTCAAAGACCGTAGCCTCCCCGGAGTTGGCCCCGCAGCCGAGAATGTTCGGCAGGGTAAACCAGGGAGTGACACTGAAGAAGCTCTTGAACAACCTGTAACCCAGCCGGTTCACCTTGTAAAAAACGAGCATAGGCTTCTCGAACCAGGCAAGCTCCAGGGAGGCTGTTCCCGAAGCGACCAGCGCCAGGTCGCAGGCACTCATCAAGGCCCGGCAATCACCGTCGATGATGTCCACCTTCAACCCGTGCACCTGCGCTGCTGCGGCAATAACCTCTTTGAACTCATCGCGCAGAGCTGATACTGCGATCCGGTGGCGCTGTGAATCCAGCTCCAGCCGCCCCAGGAGATTGAAAAAAGAAGACGACAGTGTCTCCACCTCCTGCCTGCGGCTGCCGGGGAAGACCCCTACCAGCTTTTCGCCCGCACCAACACCAAGGGAGCTCCTCAACTCCTCGCCGAGGTCTCCCGGGAGGCTGGAAAGTTCATCGGCAATCGGGTGCCCGACATATTCAACCGGCACCTTGTCATTGCGATAGAGCTCTTCCTCGAAGGGAATAATCGGCATCAGGAGATCAGTGTAGCGCAGCACCTTACGGCGCCGCCAGGGTGCCCAGGCCCAGATCTGCGGGCAGATATAGTACACAACCGGCACCCCTCTCCAGCGGGCAAGCCGCGCGAGGAGAAAATTGAAGGCCGGGGCATCGACCAGCAACACTGCTGCGGGCTTGTATTCCCGCAGCAGGCGGTCAAAGGTTTTCAGCAGCCCGTAATAATGACCAATACTCTTTAAAAAGCCGAAGCCGACGCTCGATATGGCAGTAGGATCTGCATCGAGATGGCAACCTGTCTCCCTCATGCGCTCACCACCAAATCCCCTGTATTCGAGGTCAGGATTCAAGCTGGACAGCTCCTCGAGCAGATGGGCAAGGTGGAGATCTGCAGATGGTTCAACAGCTGAGACCAGCAGCCGGGTATTCGGTTCAGCCTTCTCGGTAGACAAAAATTACCTTCTTCCACTATAAGAATGGTCGATATGAAACTCCCGACGAACTCAGCAGAATTCAGCCAGGCCCTTGCATCTTTCACTAACTACGAAAGGTTGCAAACCTTCCGTTATGATCAGGAGAATTTTGACCTCCGAAGAATGGAGTCCCTGGCCGCTGCGCTGGGCAATCCTCATCGCGCCTATCCGGCTGTTCATATTGGTGGCACCAAGGGAAAAGGCTGCACCTGCCTCATGCTGGAATCGCTGCTGCGGGCCGAGAATCTCCAGGTAGGAACCTATACCTCGCCTCATATCGAACACCTGCGCGAGAGGATCCGCATCAGCGGAAAACCGATCAGTGAAGATTCCTTCATGCAAACCGTGAACTCCGTTTTGCCACTTGTCGAACCTGCCGATGGAGAGAACACGAGTCCTACCTTCTTCGAATTGCTGACGGCTATGGCCATGCTATGCTTTGCCCGCCGTGGTGTCGATATCGCTATTTTCGAGGTTGGCCTCGGCGGACGCCTCGATGCGACGAATATTCTAGCCGCCCGCTGGAGTGCCATCACCAGCCTGGGACTCGAGCACACCCAGCTACTGGGAAATACACTTACCGCAATAGCCCGGGAGAAGGCCGGCATCGTTCGGAAAGAGACTCCGCTGGTTACCGGGGACCTGCCGGCTGAGGCCCAACGAGAAATCGAACGCATCTCTGCTGAGAAGAATGCCCCTTGGACCATTGCAGACCCCGCATCCATCGTCCGCGCAGGCAACGGGCTGCTGGAGATCGAGGGAATACCGGAGGCCATCAAAGCACCAGCTGTGCGCGGCCCCGGCCTGCGCGCCGACCTGGCCGTAGCACTCTCCCTCTATCGTTCCGTGCTCGAATACCTCGACAGGCCTCTCAAAACCGAGTCGCTGCGTACCGCACTCGATAATTTACTCCTTCCGGCGAGGGTAGAGCTCTTCCATGGCCAGCTCACCAGCTGCCTCGATGCGGCCCACACCCCGGAATCCATGCAATCTCTACGGCGGGCACTCAAGGAAATCGACTTCCCCCAGCCACGTGCACTGATCTTCTCGCTTTCAAGCGACAAACGCCGCAAAGAGGTTCTGGAAGAGGCCAGCGCGATCGCCGATGAGATCATCTTCACCCGGGCCGACGAAACACGATCGGTCAGCCCCGAAGAACTTCGAGACACGCTGGGACGCGGACGGGTCATCGAGGACCCTGTCGAAGCGCTCGAATGTACCCGGCGCAACGGCTGGAACCCTGTTATCACGGGGTCCTTCTACCTGGCAGGAGCGTTGCGGCCCCACCTCAGAAAAGGATCAGGGTAAACAGGCCGCGCTCCTGGCTCAGGAACCGTCGTCATCCTCACTGGCTGCGCTTACCGGTTCCTGCGGAGTTTCCGGCTTATCTTCCTCCTCGGAAGCCTCTGCTTTGCCAGTCTCCGGATCATCTTCAGCTGGTACAGTGCCGGCATCAAATGCCGGCCTTCCATTCTGCATGGAGATGTTGATCACGTCGCAGTCTTCGAAAGCACCCCGCAGAAGCTCCTCTGCAAGAGCATCTTCAATATTCTGCTCAACTGCACGACGCAGGGGACGAGCACCGAACTCCGGGTTGTACCCCTGCTCGATGAGGTATTCGCGAACCTCTTCGTCGAGGCTGATCTTGAGTCCCTGCTCTTTGAGACGTTCCTGAACATTACGAAGCTCAATATCGATGATCTCCTTGAGGTCTCCCTTGTCGAGACTCTCGAAGACGATAACCTCGTCAAGACGATTGAGGAACTCAGGACGAAAATGCTTCTCGACCTCGATCATGAGCTCTTTCTTCATATCCTGGTAGGAACGCTCACCACTGGTCGGCTTGAAGCCCAGGGAAGCCTGGTTCTTGATAATACTGGCACCGATATTTGAGGTCAGGATCAGGATGCAATTGCGAAAATCGATACTGCGTCCAAAGCTGTCTGTAAGCTTCCCTTCCTCCATGATCTGCAGAAGCATATTGAATACGTCATGGTGCGCCTTCTCGATTTCATCAAAGAGGACGACCGAGTACGGTCGGCGGCGAATCTTCTCGGTAAGCTGCCCGCCTTCCTCGAAACCAACGTAGCCGGGAGGAGCCCCTACCAGCCTCGAGACGTTGTGCTTCTCCATGTACTCAGACATGTCAATCTGTATGAGGGCATCCTCTTCACCGAAGATGAAATTAGCCAGGGCCTTGGCAAGAAGCGTCTTACCTACACCGGTCGGGCCAATCATGAGGATGTTCTTTGGGGTAATCTCCTGCCGAAGATCACTATCTTCAACTTGTCGACGTCGCCAGCGATTCCGCAGGGCAATGGCTACAGATTTCTTGGCCTGAGTCTGGCCAATAATATACTTATCCAGTTCCCGGACAATTTTCTTGGGTGTCAGTTCCTTCATGCTTCCAGAATCGTAATTTTATCGTTGGTATAAATGCAGAGATCTGCAGTGATTTTCATTGCATTTTTCACAATCACTTCCGGATTTTTCTCACCAGCATCAAGATATGCCCGGGAAGCAGCTACGGCATAACCCGATCCGCTTCCGATTGAAATTACCTGATCATCGGGCTCAATCACATCTCCAGATCCTGATAAGAGATAAGCTGACTTGGTATCCATAATCGCCAGGAGGGCATCCAGTTCTCTTAATATCTTATCAGTACGCCAGTCCTTGGCC
>CAJWZY010000159.1 GCA_913050545.1 uncultured bacterium
GTGGTACATGACCTCGGTTATGACAATCAGGCCTGAGTTGGTGGCCATTGCAGGGGGCTGGATGACCAGCTGTCCGGCAGTAAGGACTAGAAAAATCACCAGGAAGCCGGTGAGGGAGAGTCTGTTCTGTTTCATTCCTGCTTTTTCCTGTGTCAGCCCGGCAAAGTGGCCGGCTGGCCTCAATTGCGTGTATTGATTTCGCAGGGCCGTAGTTCTGTATCCAGGGAAGTATCCCGGGATGTTCCTGCAAACCAGGTATTTAACAATGTCCGGGGTACAAAAACGGGTAACGGAGACCCGATGAGCTTCCCGTACTCCGGAAAGCGCTCAGAAGACTGGAACCAGCCTTAATTTCCCTTTGACCCACTCCAAACCATTGTGAAATACAATTTTATGGTTTTGGGGGGGGCAAGTCAACGGACCACCTTCCGAGAAAGTAGTGGGGCGAAGATTGGTGCTCTGCCTGGCTGAAAGGCCGTGGTTTCGCGGGGCGAAGGGAGGTTTTCAGCAGGTTGTTTTGCGGGGGGGGCAACCCCTCTGCTGTGCCTATAACTTTTTACGGGTGAAAAGATTAGGAATTCATGCTGGCTGGAATATATCCCTCTCAGAAGTTTATTTTTGAATAGGGACAAGCTACAATCGTTCATCCTGTTGAGGAGAAGTTGGCCGCAGCAGGTCCGTTGAGCAGCAGGGTTCTCCTGGAAGTGGAAAGTTAAGTGGAAATTCTTGTTGGGGGCTTCTTTTCGCATGTCCGAAAAAGCCAGCACATCCGCGGAAACCGGCGAGACTGAGAAGTCTGCCTCCGCGGAAAAGAATGCTGAATCATCGATGGCTGAAAATCCTGAAAAACCTGTGGATTCGCAAGGTAGCCGGGATGCGCCTGGAGAAAAAGCTGGAGACCCTGCTCCCGTTGAATCCGATGCGCCAGCCAGTGAGACGGTTGAGGTCGGTCCTCCCGATGTAGGGACCGACAGCGCCACCGACTCAGATGTAGATCTCAACGCTGATACGGTCACCCAGAGGAGCATGGGGACCTACGACACCCATGCCACCGACCTGAGCGAGGAGGCGGCCCGGGGTTGGCACGAGGGGGACCTGGTTGCCAACCAGTACCGGATCCAGCGCCTGATCGGCCAGGGAGGAATGGGTAAGGTCTACCTGGCCCAGGATGAAGCCCTCGACCGGGCGGTAGCTCTCAAGCGTATTCCCCAGGAGATCATTCTCGATGTCGATGCCCGGGATGACCTCAGGCTGGAGGCTAACCGGCTCCTGGATCTTGCGCATGACAACATCATCCGGATTCACACCTACAACGATGGGCCGACCTGGCCGTTCTTTGCCATGGAGTTTCTCGAGGGGCCGACTCTCAAGCACCTGTTGCGTCAGCGCAAGAGAGAGGGCAGGACCTTCGAGGCCGAGGAGGTGCTGGTTGTTGCACGGCAGGTTGGAGAAGGACTTGCCCATGCCCACACGCGCAACGTGGTTCACCGGGACCTGAAGCCCGCAAACCTGATGCTGGCGAAACCGGTGGAGGGGGAGCTCAGTCCAGCTGACACGATCAAGATCACTGATTTCGGTATCTCCAGGGTTGTAGCCGACAGCACCCTGCGCCAGACCGGCAAGAGAAGCGGTACGGTTCCGTATATGAGCCCTGAGCAGTTTCGCGGGGAGCTCTCCACGCAAAGGAGCGATATCTATTCGCTGGCCTGTACGCTTTACGAGTTGATCTCCGGCTCTCCTCCTTTTTACACGGGGGATATTGCCTACCAGATCATGCACATCGAACCGGCCCAGCTCGAAGGTGTCCCACGTACTCTCTCGGAAACAATCCTGCGTGGTCTCTCCAAGGATGCTGATGACCGCTTTGAGTCGGTGGATGAGTTTGTCGCAGCTCTCGAGGGCAGGAAAATCCCGAAGCCCGGAAAAAAAGACCGCCGGGTGTTGAGGCTGACTTTGATGGCGGCCGCAGGATTTCTCTTTGCGCTTGCTCTCCTGCTGGCGACCCGTCGAGACCCTGGCTCCCCGGGAGAATCCGGTACCGCTGGCAATGGGGTCGATGGTGATCCCCTGGCTTCTGAGGGGGGAGAGCCCGGCAGCACGAACTCGCAAGGGGCTGAAGCGCCAGCTCCTGTCGAGCGCCCCCTGGTGACGCCGGTAGAGAAAAAGACCCGCACCGATATATTCCGAACCTGGCTGGTGGGGGAAATCGAGAAGCAGCTGCCGGCCAATGTCGGTCGCGATTACGGGGAGTTGATTTCGGGTGAAGTTCCCTCCATTGATATTCGTCTCGCCTTCATGAAAAACGAGGCGAATCTTGATGGGGAGCTCCTGCAGCGCCTTGTATTTCTTGTCGCGCCAGTTGCCGAAGAGGAGCCCCCGGCTTCGGGGGAGAGCCCTCCAGGGCCCCTCAAGGTGCGCGGTGCGCTGGAGTCGGAGGATGACCTGTTCAGCTTCAAGTTCAGCGCTCTTGCCGATGGATCTTATAACCTCTCTGCCTACCTCGAAGATACCGAGCAGGGTGCGGAAGTCTCCCAGGACCAGCCCCTGCTGGAGAGGCGGCCGCTGATGATCGATCTCGTCCCCCCGTCCTTCGAGGTGACCGCCCGGGAAATCGAGGGCCTGGTTCACCCCCAGTTGGCACAGAAGCTTGAATTCACCACCTTCGAAGAAAATATCAAGGTGGGCCTCAATACTGCCGGCAGCTCGGATATCAAGGATGCCTGGTACAGCCTGCTCCTTCCCGATGGGGCAAGCTCCGAAGAAAAAGTACTCGAAGACCCCAGCGCCTGGCAGGGGCCGTTGCTCTCCCCGGGTGAGTCGAGGACAGTTCGAGTTTATGTCGTGGACAAGGCAGGCAATCGCAGCGAGAACACCGACGTCATCTTCCGCAGGCTGAAGCTCGAGCTTGAGCAGTTTCGAACCGTTGAAATTACCGGCAACCTCGCGAAGGTCGAGGGCATCTTCAAGGTAGAGGGCGCGATCTATCCGGATCTCCAGTTCTTCGCCAATGGTGAGAGGGCGGATGTCCAGTGGTCGGTTCGCACCCCGCCGCCGCCGGCTGAGCGTTCCGACGAGGGGCCGGCTGAGGGGGAGGACGAAGCTGGAGCAGCGGCTGCTGCCGCGGCCGGAGAACCTGCAGCCGGGGAGGCTTCCGGCGAGGAGACCGTCGAGCTTGATCCAGGGGCGACACGAACCATCGAATTCGAGACGGAGATCCCCCTGGCCAGGCCGGTCAATACGCTTTCGGTCAAGTATTCCTGGAAGGACAGGACCCCGGTTTCCTTTGGCAAGGCCGGTACGCTCGAGCGCGTGCAGGCCAGGGCGCCGGCGATCACCCTGCGCACTCCCGCTCTCGACGGCGCATTGAAGCCCGAAGAAAAAGACGGTACGGATGACGCCGGCCCGAAGGTGATCTATACACGCGAAGCCGCCCTGACTCTCGAGGGAGATGTCTCCCCCGTTTTCGCGGGCCTCAAGGTAATGCTGTGGACCAACAACAAGCTGGGCACCAGCACCCAGGAGGTGACGGTGGACCCCGCGGCCAGCGGCCCGGGGGGGCGCTTCAAGACAATAGTGAATCTCGTGCCAGGCCAGGAGACGCGGGTCGAGGTTCGCTGTTTCTACATCACCGATGATGATGAATTGCCCACCATGGTCGAGCCTCTCTCTGTGTATTGCGACCAGGAGGAGCCCAAGGTGAAAATCACCACGCGCGAATCCGGCGACCAGCTGCTGGTCCTGGCCCAGGCAACCGAGGAGCTCAGCCAGCTGAGAGGGCGCCTTGGAAGCAGTGATGGTGGCGCAGCGGAGCGCTGGATAGCTGTCACCCTCGCCACTCCACTGGAAACCGGAGAGTTTCTTTACACCTGGAGTATTCCACTGCAGGAACGCGCGGTGCCGATCCACCTTGAGATGACCGACCGGGCGGGGAATGTCGCCGAACGGCGTTATGACTATACACCCCTGCCGTTGATTGCCGAGCCGATGCCGGAGGGCGCCAAGGTGCCGGCAGTCGGGGTTGTCCCGAAGACTCTTCCTGCCGGAACGATCATCCTGCGTGGCCGTTTCCTGCGGGAGGTGGGCATGGAGTTCGTCGTTTGCGGGTCCTCCCGCCTGGAGATGAGCAAGACCGAGATATCCGAGAGCTGCTGGTTCCGCTTCCTGAACGAGAAAGGTCTGCGTGGGGAGGATGACCGGATCGGCAAGCGCGAGAACCCGATGATTCTCGGTAACCAGCCCGTGGAGTTGATCGCGCAATTCGTCGAGTGGTTTGGTGAGCAGGCCGCCGATGGCTATTCCTATTCGCTTCCGACTGTTGACCAGTGGCTCTGTTCCTTCACCGGGTCCAGGACGGCGGAGAAGGCAGCTGAGGAGATCGAGAAGTGGTTCGAGGAAGATGGTTTTGTCTTCCAGCAGCAGGAGCGTTATGGAACGAACAAGGTCAGCAAGATCGGCTCGCGGCCGGCTAACGAAACGCCCACCGGCCTGCTGGACATGGAGGGGAACCTCCAGGAGATCGTCCTGAACCCACAGGGGCTGCATGTCGTGATCGGTGGGCAGAACCAGCTGGCTGACATGGAGCGGATCTCGAGAGCCTGCCAGGTACCCAGGAAGCTGGATGAAGACCAGCGTGAGCTCCTGGGTGGGTTTACCGGCTTCCGGCTCTGCCGGCAGCCGGTATCGGAGCGATGACAGCATGAAGGCAGTGCAGGCCAGCTTTTCCGGATCGGTTTTTTGCAGAACGCTGATTGCGATGGTGCTGGTGGCTTTTCCCGGCAGCGGCTTGTTATGGGGGCAGGGTGCGGAAGATCCGATCGAGCCTTTGTTCAACTGGGATCTCGTCTCCCTCGAGCAGAACAACCAGCGCTTCAACGGCAGTGTCCTGACGGGGTTTCACTCGATTCGTTCCGCCGGGGTCACGCCGCTGGGAGGATGGAAACTCGGTATGGGGATGCTCTATACCGGCGAAGAGCAATTTGTCCGATCGGTGGGGGACAGCCTCTTTCGCCGCAACGAGGTCTACCTCAACCCCAAGCTGAACATGGGATTGTTCAAGGACATCGAGCTCGGAGCCGGCCTGGTGGCCGCTTACGCCAATGGCCGCGAGCTGGTCGATGGGCCGGGTGGGGCGTTTACCGAGGACCGCGAGGAAGGAGGCCTGAGCTCGGCCGACCTCGGTGTGAAATGGAAGTTCTACGATGACCGCCAGCTGCGGTTCGCCCTTTCCTTCGACACTCGTCTCTCCCTCAACGAGGACACCTTCGGCATGCTGCGGGGCAATTACTACAACATCGAGCTTGATACGGACTACGCCGTCACCAGCCGTCTCAGCATGGCGGGTAACCTGCAGTTCCTGACCAGTGACTCCGATGCGCTGGAGAACCAGCTCATCCTCGATGTGGCGGCGGTCTATTCCTTCACCAATACCTTCCGCGGGATGCTCTTCAGCACCGTGCAGGAGGACGACCTGGCGCGTACCTTCCTGGGTTTTATCGGCTTCGCCGGGCAGTATGTCCACAACCAGCATTCCTTCACGCTGAGCTTCGATATCCAGCTCAACGATGCCGACCGGGCGATCCGCACCGAGGAACAGATCGACATTGCCCTGAGCTACACCTACACCTTCTGAA
>CAJWZY010000160.1 GCA_913050545.1 uncultured bacterium
CCCGGAACCCCCAGGCGAAGAGTTCCTTGGTGGCTCCATCGAGCTTGACGGCCAGGACATTCGGATGGCAATTGGCCAGGTAGCCGAAGATCGACTCCTGCAGGCAATTCTCATCGAAGAACAAGCCAAAGTAGGCATCGTCACAGACAACCACCTGGCGCAAACCGGCCTCGGCAGCACCGACAATCGCATCGCGGATCTCAGCCGCTGCCTCGGGAGTGGGAGTATAGCCGGTAGGATTGTTCGGGAAGTTCAGCATCACCACGGCCTTGGATGTCCTGCCGCCGACCTCCTGCAGCTTTTCCGCCAGCCCGGTCGAATTGAATCCCTCTCCATCGTAGAGCGGGTAGGTCTCTATCTCACACTGGTTTCGAACCCCGAAGGTGAGGTTGTAGTTGCCCCAGAAGTGAGCCGGAAGGACGACGGAATCGCCCGGATCGATGAAGAGATCCCCCACCAGCCCGAGACCATGCGTCAGGGCACTGGTAACTATGGGCGTTCCCATGGCCTTGTCCTGCATGGAGGGGTTTTCCTGCAGCTGTTTCTCGCGCCAGAGCTTCCTCAGGTCGGGGCGTCCGGCAGTGGGCGCGTATGGGAAAACCTCGCCGGGCTCCATGTCGAAAAGCCGGCTCAGGCTCTCGAGATGCATCGGAACACCGCCCTCGGTGGCGATGCCGATGGTGGCGTTGAAACGATGGGCCTTTTCCTTGGCCTCGGCTCCCTGGCTGATAATCCCCTTGGGGAAATAAAGTCTCTTACCTAATCCTGACAACATGTCGAGGACAGCGGGAGCCTCTGACTCCAGGATCGAATTCAGTTCGGCCGCAAGCGGAGGAATACTCATTTCTGTCTCTGCCTTCTTACTCACTACTGTAACAATGTCGGGAATTGGCGAGGCATTGTATATAAAGCGGCCTCCGGGAGCAAACCCAGCGCTTCATGAATGACCCCGGCCAGGGGGCTTCTCCCCGGGGAATAAATGCTCTCAGGCCAGGCCTCTCAGCACAGAGATTCCCTGCTTGATGGCCGCGACCCTCTCCTGCTGGTCGCCCACCTCCCGCTCGACAACCAGTGGACCGCAATAACCTGCCTTGTCGAGAGCCTCGACAAAGGCGGCCATACCGACAGAGCCTTCTCCGAGGGGTACTTCTTCACCCCATTGCCCACTCTCCTGCGGAGGATTTGCATCCTTTGCATGAACATGGGCAATATCAGCGCCAAGGATTTCAATCGCTTCGATGGGATTGCCCATATCGTAGAGAATCATATTGGCCGGATCGAAATTAACGCGAAGCGACGACAGCTTCAGCTCATCGAGAGTCCGGCGCAGAAGGGCTGCAGTCTCCTGGCCTGTCTCCATGGTGAAGAGAACACCCTTGTCTGCTGCGTACTGGGCCGCCTCGGAAATACAGTCGAGGAAGCTTGAACGCTCCGGGCCATCTGCTTCCGGGATAAACCCGGCGTGACTGCAGAGGCACTTCAATCCGAGCTCTGCGGTCTTGTCGACTGCATAGCGAAAGATCCCCAGCCGTTCAGTGCGCAAAGCGGGATCACCGAAGCCTCCACTTTGACGAATCGTCGCTGGCGAGGTGTAGTCCTCTCCGGGAAAACCGATCATGGTGCCGCTGAGTTCCAGGCCGGATGCCTGCAGGGCCGCGACGAAACCTTCCCCCTCATCCCAGTCTCCATGTGTCGGATCTCCGATGCCGACCTGGACCACCTCGGCGCCGACCTCGGCGCTCAGGCGAACGAGATCGGGAATATTGCTTACCTGCAACGACCAGCTGCAGACGCCCAGGGCTGAATGTGCCATAGCTGTCCTCCCGGCTGCAGGGGACCGCCCTTGCTTGCAGTCCCCTCAACTTCCTTAGTACCCTGATTAGTCGCGCATATCGTGACAGGCTTCGCAGGCGGCCTCGACCTTATCGAGGAGCTTCTTGGCGCCGGCGACATCCTTCTTCTTGATCGTCAACGCGACCTTCTGCATCTCATCGCGAATCGCCACGGAGATATCTTTCCATTTTTTCAGGTTCGCGGCGCCCTTGACCTCTTCGCTGGTGTGAAACTGCAGGACATTCGCATACTCTGCCACGTAATAGGCGGCCTTCATCGCCTTGGAATACTTCTTGATCTTCAGCTGGTCAGAGATCTCCTCGAAATTGTCGTCGACGGCATCCATCAGGTCGTCCATCGGAACCACGGGGACATAACAGGGAGCAACACCATAGGCTGCGGGGAGATCGATCGAGGTCGACCCGCTACCGATCAAGCCCGAGAGGGTGACTGCCAGCGCAAAAATAATAACCACAACGCCCAGGACAAAACGATTCCAGTTGCTGAACATAGTTGAATCTCCTTGATTCTCTTTTGTTGTTTACAGTGTTCCGCCCGGCATGGCTGAGTTCAGAGTTGCCATGCTTAATGCGGCCTGCTTGACTGTAGTTGGTACTCGCTATATTTTCGCGCCACCGGCGCAATGGTCAAGACACTAGTGCGGATAATCACCGACACAGGAGAAAGTTTCGGAATGGGCGAAAAACGGGTTCTCAACGCCGCCCTCGTCGGCGGAGGCATGTTTGGCTCCGATGTGGTTCTTCGCTCCATCGAAGATATCGAGCGCTGCGGCATAGCCCCCTACCTTGGCAGGATCGGCCTCGACCACCGTGCCCAGGCCATCAGCGGCGCATCTCTGAGGCTTGTGGCCATCGGCACCCGGACCGCGGAAACAGCAGAAACTCTCTGCGCTGCCTACAACCGAAAGCTCCCTGGCTCCTCCCCGGAGGCCTTTCACGGCGAGACCCCGTGGGTAGATATCTTCCAGAAGCACAAAATTGACATTCTCTACGTGGCGACCCCCGATTCTCTGCACTACGCCCCTGTACTCCATGCCCTGGAGAACGGCGCCCACTCGATGGTGGAAAAGCCCCTGACCCTGCATCTGGAGGAAGCCGATGAGCTCATCACGCTCGCACAGGAGAAGGGACTGGTTGTCGGAGTCGATATGCACAAGCGCTACGACCCCTGCCATCGTTTCATCTTCGAGGAGCTGGCGGGAAAGATCGGCAAGCCGCTTTACGCAAGAGCTGTGCTGGAAGAACCTCTCGAGGTTTCAACCGAGACCTTCAAATGGGCACAGGACTCCAACCCCTTCAGCTACGTAGGCATCCACTGGCTCGACCTCTTCGCCCATTACCTTGGCGCCGACCCGGTCTCGGTGCATGCTGTCGGACAGAAACAGCTGCTGGCCAACTGGGACTCTGAAGGAGGCGATCATAAGATCGACACCTTCGATGCCATGCAGGTCTCTGTCGATTATCGGGACGGGCTGCGGGTCTATTACGTAAACAGCTGGATCAACCCCGGGGAATTCGAGGGCGCGGTCAACCAGGAAATGGAGCTGACCGGGACCAGGGGCAAGGTGGAATTCGACCAGCAGGACAGGGGGCTCCGGGCAACCATCAGCGGCCTGGGAAGCAAGACCTACAACCCTCATTTTACCTCTGACATACCCCGCCCTGGACTTGAACATGCCGCCTACGACGGCTATGGGAAAGATTCCATCGTCGCCATCACCCAGGCAGCAATGGAGGTAAGCCTCGGGCTCTCTACAGCAGGTGAGCTGGAAAACACTTACCCGACAGCAAAGTCCTCACGCTCGAGCATTGCCGTCATCGAGGCGGCTGCAGAGGTTGCCCAGCGGAACCTCGAGCTCCTCGACAGTGGCAGGGGCAGCCCGGTCACCGCACGAATAACCCCCGACGGCTACGAGCTCAACGAACCTCCGGCCTGATCAGCAGGCAACGCAGCAACCGAGGGCGGCCCAGGCCTCTCAGCGCTTGCGGGTCTTCCCGGAACGGTTCAGGCGCGCGGTATTGGAATCGATCAGGAAATTCAGCAGCAGGTTCTGCAGGCTGAATTCATCCGTGTCGGAGTGCTGCTTGCCGAAATGGCTGAGCACCTGGACAACAACCCCGGGGGTTCCCGGAGGAGTTTTGCTCTTGCCCACGCCAATGGACGCCGTCTTGCCGGAACCCGGTCTGAAGGCGAGAGCCACGATGGAGATCGGTTTCTTTTTATCGTCAGCACTGCGCGGCTTGACATCGGAGCTGCCCAGCAGGGAAACGACCCTGGAGCGGTTCTTGATTGTCAAATCGAAGCTCTCGTCATCAATCTGCCAGTTGTGGCGGATCTTGCGCAGCTCGGGAGCAACCGTATGGTCATCTCCCCGTTTCACTACGATGGTACGCCCCTTCCCTGCCGCCCCATCGTCCCCTGCGTCTGAATCGTCCTCCCCATCGTCATCCTCCAGGTCGTCGAGACCGAAATCGAAGCTGTCAGCCTCGTTCTCTTCCCGGGCTACGTAAATACCCTCGAGATAAGGATGAGTCGCCATGCCACGCACGGGGGCAATGGTTACATTGTGATCAGGGAGCTTGAAGCCCGCCTCGATGAACTTGGGGAAGGCCTTCTCCACAAACTCCTTCACGATCCAGTCCTCGCTGAAAACAAAGCCTCCTGCGAGAACGAACTTCTTGATCTTCTCAACAGAATCCGCCGTCAGGCTGGGATCGAAGATAATATGCTTGTCGCAACCCGTGCAGCGATAGAGCCGGTTGTTCCTGTTTCCACCAGGCTTGCAGGTCGGGCAGATACAGAACTTGTTGGACTGGGCACAATTGATCAGGATCGCCCCGGTCTCCCGCAGATCGAATTTGTCAAAATCCTCCCTGTAGACGACCGTATGCGGAATGCCCATTCGCCGCAGGACCTCCTCCATATGGTCGTTGTTGAGATCACGACGGACTTTCTTCTTATAGACCGCGCTGAGAACGACAATCCCCTTCTTCGGCGCCTTCTCCAGGCCGATGAATCCTTTCTTGCGCAATCCTGAAAGGTGATCAACCACCGTACCGGTAGCTTCGGATGGGCCGCCAGTGGCGCTGACCCTCAGCGGCTTGTCCTTATTCGTTTTCCACCAGCCGCCCCAGTTCACGGCGCTGGTGCCGAACTGCTGGCCGGTAATCATCGTAAGCCCCTCTGCCGCCGCAACCATCACGGACGTGTGTTCCTCACGCGATTTCTTTTCTTCGATTTCCACAACCTCGACAAGAACATCGACTGCTTCGTGGTTGCGCACACGGGCGAGCTTCTTGATGGCCTTGAGCCGCAAAGAATCCGGCCCCTTCCTGATAATCGGCGCAAGGGCATAGACCACATTGCGGGTCCTGCTGGTCTGCAGGGCATGGAGCAGATCACGGGCAATGGCCTTCGACTTGTGCTTGTAGATATAGCTGCCCAGTTCCTCCAGGGCTGGCTCCGATGAACATCAGGGCCATCAGCAGCAACAGTCCGGAGTCGGAAACACTGTGCTCAGAGAGCGGAACTGTGGTGAAGCCGGCTGTTCTGGCGCTCACTGATTCGAACAGGGCGCTCATCAGCCGCTCAGGCCAGCCCATCGTGGTGAGGATGTGCCCTTTGGAGAGGGATTCAGTCAGCAGTAGCCCGAAGGTCCCGATCAGGATCAGCAGAATCGAGGTTCTAAGCACCAGTCGCGCGTGAAGACTGAGATTGCGGCGTTTAAGACGT
>CAJWZY010000161.1 GCA_913050545.1 uncultured bacterium
GCCGGTAAAGATCACCAGGGTCTTCTCGCGCAGGCCGAGCGCCTCGAGCTTGTCGACAATCTTTCCAACGAGCTTGTCGGTATAGGAGACCATGTCCTTGAAGTACTTCATCTTGCCGATCCCCTTGTCGCCGGGGAAGGCCTTGTCGTAATCGGGGCTGTCGGGCGTTGGCTCAAAAGGCCAATGCGGCAGGATCATCGGGTAGTAGGCAAAGAAGGGAACGTCCTTGTTCCTCTCGATGAAACCGCAGAGGTAATCGCTGACGATGTCAGGGCCGTACTCGCCATTCTTATAATCCACCAGCTTGCCGTTGACCTCGAGGCCGGGGTTGGCGTAGCGGCTCGGCCGGCGGGTCAGCTGCCAGAGACAGTATTCGTCGAAACCGAATTTCCGGGGTCCTTCGAGCCCCCCCTGGAGCTGCCACTTGCCAGCGATACAGGTCTTGTAGCCAGCCGCCTTCAGGATATGTCCGAAGGTCGTCGCCTCTGGATCGAGAAAGCCGAATCGGATGTAGTTCCGGTTGTTGTAAAACCCGGTCATGATCTGGACCCGGGAGGGAGTACAGATCGGCTGGGAATGCCCGTTCAGGAAACGGATGCCGCTCTTTGCCAGCGAATCAATCCGGGGCGTGTTGAAACTGGCCCCCCCGTTTGAGGACACACATTCATAGCCCATATCATCCGCCATGATCAGGACGATATTCGGCCGGGCGAGAGTGGCAGGCCCGGCTGCCATGGCCGGGGTCGTCAGCCCGGGAAATATTCCACTGAAAACAATGACCGTCACAAGGGCCATGAAGAAGCGCCGGGGAAACATCATTTGAAACATAATTCCTCTCGATAGAAACGAGTAATGACCAGGACAGCCCTGCTGCCGGAAATCATTGTACCCCCCAGCCTGTAAGCCCGAAAACGAGAAGCTGGCCCCGGCCAGCTCGACAAGCCGCCTTTCGCTGAAGTATCCCGCCAAGATGCGGGAAACTATGAAAAAGACAATGTAGAATGAACGCCGCCATTCAGGCAGGATACCTGCAAGCGCTCGAAGTAACATGCCATGAAAAGCCTTAATGAAAACGACCGGGCAACCATGAATTCCCTCTGCAGGATAAGCTGCTGCTGTCTCTCTTTTATCGCAGTCCTGGCAGCGCTCTCTCCGCTTCGCGCGGAGGAACCGACCGCTGAGCAGCTTACCTTCTTCGAGCAGAAGATCCGCCCGGTGCTGGCGGAGCACTGCTACAAATGCCACAGCACCCGGTCAAAAAAGCTGAAGGCCGAGCTCTACCTCGACAGCCGGGAAGGGCTCCTCAAGGGAGGAGAAACCGGCCCGGTCGTGGTGCCCGGAAAACCCGAAGCCAGCCTCCTTGTTCGTGCCGTTGTCTATCTCGACAACGAGCTCGAGATGCCGCCGAACAAGAAGTTACCTGACAAGGTCATCGCTGACCTCCAGGAATGGATCCGGATCGGCGCCCCCTGGCCTGAAGAAAAGCCAACGCAGAACGCCGAACAGGCTGTCGAAGGCAGGGACTGGAAAAAGCTCCGCCTCGAAAGCTGGGCTTTTCGCCCGGTCAATAAACCCACCCCGCCCGAAACGAAACACCAGGAACTCGTTCACAACCCGATCGATCAATTTGTCCTGGGGAAAATCGAGAAAAGAGGTCTTGAGCCCCTCGGCAAAGCCGGAAAGAGGGTCCTGCTTCGGCGCATCCACCTCGACCTGACAGGGCTCCCCCCCACACCCGCGGAGATGAAGACCTTCCTGGGCGACCAGCGGAAAGATGCACTGGACCACGTGATTGATTCGCTCCTCAAATCCTCGCATTACGGTGAGAGATGGGCGAGACACTGGCTGGACACCGCACGCTACAGCGATGGACTGGGTGGCTTTGGCGACAACGGCCCCCTGCCGGGCGCCTGGCGCTACCGCGACTGGGTGGTCGATTGCTTCAACCGTGATCTGCCCTATGACCAGTTCGTCAAGCAACAGATCGCCGGCGACCTCTATACCGAGGACCCGCTTGCGTTCTACGGAACAGGATTCTTCGCTATCGGGCCCAATTATAAATCAGACGGCGGGGATCCCGAGGCGAAGGCCCAGGCCGAAGCCGAAACACTGGCCGACCGTATCGACACCTTCTCCAGGGCTTTTCTCGGCCTCACCGTCCAATGCGCCCGCTGTCATGACCACAAATTTGACCCGATTCCACAGAAGGATTACTACTCGATCGCCGGGGTCTTCAGGAACTCAAGAACCCACAAACGCTCTGCAGCTTCTGCGGAAATGACAAAAAAGTATAATGATCACCAGAAGGCTATCAAGGAACTCGAGAAACAGATCAAGAGCCTGAATGAAGAGAAAAAGAAGGCTCCTGAAAATACAGCCGACAATCCGGACCTCCCGAAGCTCCAACAGGAACTCAACAAGCTGAAGAAGACCATGCCGCCAAAGCCCGGGGGCGAGGTCCACGTCCTGGCCGACAGCGGCAACAAGGACATGCACGTTGCCATTCGTGGTGACCTGCGCAAAAAGGGCGAGGTAGCTCCCCGGCAGTTCCTGACCATCATGACCGGTGGAAACGGACCTGTATTCAAGCAGGGAAGCGGGCGCAAGGAGCTCGCCGAGGCGGTCTTCGAGGCAGGTAAACCCCTGGCGGCCCGGGTGATGATCAACCGGATCTGGCAGTACCACTTCGGACACGGGCTCGTTCGCACCCCAAGCAACTTCGGCAGCCTTGGCGAAAAACCATCCCATCCGCAATTGCTTGACTGGCTGAGTGCAGCCTTCGAGGAATCCGGCTGGTCCATCAAGAAGATGCACCGCCTGATTCTTTCTTCGGCCACCTACCAGAGGAGCAGCCGCTTCCACCAGGCTAACTTCGATAAAGACGGAGACAACCGGCTGCTGTGGCGCATGAGTCCAAGACGAATGGAGATCGAGGTCTGGCGCGACAGCCTGCTGGCAGTTACCGGGGAACTTGACAGAAAAATCGGCGGACAACCGACCGACAAGATCTTCGACGTCAAGCGCCGGACCCTCTACACCACCATCAGCCGAAACGGAGACCGCTTCGCATCCGATGAATTCCTGCGCCTCTTTGATTTCCCCTCGCCCGCAAGTACCGCTCCAAAGAGAGCTACAAGCACCGTCCCGCAGCAGTATCTCTTCATGCTCAACAGTCCCTTCATGATCGCTCGCGCCAGGGTATTCTCCGAGCGCCTCCAGAAGGAAGAAAAAGATGACCCGGCCCGTATCACGCAGGCCTATGCCCTCCTTTATGGAAGACAGCCGACAGAAGAAGAAACCCGGATCGGGCTCGCATTCCTGGCTGAAAAAGCGGAAAAAATCCCGCGTTTGCAGCAATACACGCAGGTTCTCCTGAGCTCACATGAGTTCATACAGGTCCGCTGAACAGAATTAAAACAAAGCCCCGTGGCTCAAACGCTGGAACTTGGAAGAAACCGAAGGCATACTGAAAGTCATGGAACCACATGCAAGGATGAACCTCGGTGGCGATCCCCGGGCTCCCCTCTCGCGGCGTGAATCACTCCGCAGAATCGGGGCAGGCTTTGGAAGCCTTGGACTCGCAGGTGTGCTTGCCGATCCGGCACTCTTCGCTTCCGGGAAGGAACACGGCCAGCAGGCCGTTTCCCCGCTTGCACCTAAAGCGCCTCATTTTGCCCCGAAAGCAAAACACGTCATCCAGCTCTTCATGCCCGGTGGCCCCTCGCAGGTGGACACCTTCGATCACAAACCCGACATCGCCAAACACGCCGGGAAGCGGCCCTCGCTGGTGAACCGCAAATCGCTCCGAAATACCAAGAACGGCCTGATGGTTTCTCCCTTTGGCTTCAAGCGCTACGGTGAATGCGGAAAGATGGTCAGCGATATCTTCCCGAATGTCGGGGAACTCGTCGATGACCTCTGCTTTATCCACAGCTGCCACACTGACATCCCCGAACACGCCGGGGCGATCCTGATGATGACCCTCGGTGCCCTGCAGGCCAACCGCCCCTCCATGGGCTCCTGGTTGACCTACGGCCTCGGAACCGAGAACCAGGATCTGCCGGGTTTTGTCGCCATGAGCCCGCGGGCCCAGCCGCGCGGCAAGCTTGCCAACTGGGGAAGCTCTTTCCTTCCCGGAGCCCATGCCGGCACCTATGTAAATATCGCCAGCATGAAACCGGATACGGTCATGCGGAATCTCAGCAACCCTCACCTGCCCCGGCTCGAACAGAGAAACCAGGCCGACCTCCTTTCCCGGCTTAACAAGCTCCACCTTGACCGGTTGGAAAAAGACAGCCACCTCGAGGCCGGCATCGAGGCCATGGAGTTGGCCTTCCGTATGCAATTCGCCGTACCGGACGTTTTCGACGTCTCCAGGGAGACCAAGGAAACCCGCGCCCTCTACGGAGACAGTGAATATGCCAAGGGCTGCCTGATTGCCCGGAGGCTTATCGAGCGGGGAGTTCGTTGTGTGCAGCTCTCCCACTCGATCGATGGATACGACATCGCCTGGGACACCGGCCACGGAGACATCAAGGGCGGCCATGCCAGGCTGGCCAAGGCCTGCGACCAGGGCATCGCCGCCCTGATCAAGGATCTCAAGTGGCGCGGCCTCCTGGATGAAACCCTGGTAGTCTGGGGTGGAGAATTCGGCAGGGCCCCCACCTCCGAGGGCAAGAAGGGACGGGACCACGACCACTACGGCTTCACCATGTTCATGGCCGGGGGTGGAGTGAAGCCCGGCTTCAGCTACGGGGCAACTGATAATTTCGGTCTCACCGCAGTAGAGAACCGGGTCCATGTCCATGACCTCCATGCAACGATCCTGCATCTCATGGGACTTGATCATAAGAAGCTGACCTACCGCTACAGTGGACGCGATTACCGCCTGACAGATGTTCACGGCAAAGTGATCCACGACATCATTGCCTGAGGAATCAGCCCGCTTACCCGCCACCGAACCATGAGCACCGAAGCCGCAATTGCAGATCTCGAAACAGGCAAACTGTTTCCCTTCTCCGACTGGCCGAACGAGGAGATCCCAAGGGTCTCTGTCGGGGTCTATACCGTCTGGCTTGGTGAACAGCTGATCTACGTCGGGTACTCAGGCAGAAACCTCCGCCCACACGAGATCAAGGCCGCCAAAAAGCCCAAGGGACTCCTGACACGGCTCAAGAGCCATCGCACCGGGCTGCGGAACGACGACCAGTTCTGCCTCTATGTCTGTGACCGGTTCATCATCCCCGGGCTGGATACCGAAACCCAGCAGAGGCTGGCAAATGGGGAGCTCCTGCTGGATGGTTTAACCCGGAAATTCATCCGCGGAAAGCTCTCCTACCGGTTCATTACGACAGAGGGATCCGAAGCCGCCCGAAGGAGCGAAAGCCAGGTCAGGGAAGGTTTCCTCAACGCCGGGAAACCACTACTGAACCCGGCCTGATGCCGGCGCACCTTCAGCGGTTTTCAAATCTCCGCGAACGATGAACTCCGGGATCTTCGGGAAGCGGCCGGTCGGCGCTGATATCCCGCTGGCCATCAGCGAGAGAATTACCGGGGCCACCCACAT
>CAJWZY010000162.1 GCA_913050545.1 uncultured bacterium
CAACCTCGACGGGCTCTTCTGGAAGCTCCTCCACAACCTCGACGGGCTCTTCTGGCGGCTCAGGCTCAAACGCGAGAGCTACACTCATATCTCCAGCAAGCATGTCCAGAACAGGCGGCTCAAAGGTCGACACTGTCCAGCCATAGAGCACAACTGCATGGAGAGCGACCGAAAAGACAACGATCAGCGGGAACCCTTTATTTTCCATTGGGCCCCTCATTCTTTTCACCGGGTGATTGCGCCAGGTCAAACTTCCTTGCCCCCGCACGCCGGGCAGCCTCCATGACCTTTGAGAAAACACCGTAGCTGACACCCTTGTCACCGCGGAAGACGACCCTGCCGGATTCGGATTTCCCCAGCTCAACCCTCAGGAGCGACTCCATCGCCTCCAGGCTGACAGGTGACTGGTTAACAAACAGTCCCCCGTCTGTTCCAGCCGTCACAACGATCGAATCGTTTTGAGTGGTTCCGCTTGAAATGGCGGTTTCCGGAAGATCGATTCGCACCTTTGGACTGGCAAAGGTGGAGCTCAACATAAAGAAGATCAATAACTGCAAAACGCAGTCGATCAACGGACTCATATCAAGAATCGAGGCTTTGCGTTTTTTTCGTTGGAACATCATCGATACCAGCCCGGAATTACTCCACCCCGCTGGCTACGGGTTCTTCAAATTTACTTTTCTTCCTCGACACAACAGTGGCCGTTTTCCCGCCGAGCCACTGGTCGAGGTAAGCGACGACATAGCCCATCCGACGGGCCAACCGATCAACTCGGCTTTCGAAGACCTGTAGAACGAGAAACGTCGGGATCGCAATACACAATCCGAAAACAGTGGTCAGGAGTGCCGCCCAGATCCCCTCTGCCAGGTCACCAGGTTGAACCTGGCCGGCGTTGAGTTCAATCTGGTGAAAGGCGGAAACAAGTCCGATCACCGTCCCCAGCAGGCCGATCAACGTTGAAACCTGGGCTATGGCAGCCAGGCCCCGCAGCCGCTTCTCCGCCCCCTCAAGGGCCAGGCCCCCTTCGCGCTGGACGATTGTCGATCGCAACTCATCTCTTGACCGCAAATTGGCAAGGTAAGCTTCCGCTGTGCGTGCAATCGGGCTTCGACTCGAGCGGCACAAATTCAGTGCCTCCGACAACTTACCCCGGTTAATCAGCTTTTCCAGCTGGTCGACAAACGGCCGGAACTTGAGCCGCAACCGGTAATGCGCGACACCCCGGTCGATCAGCAGCGCCAGCGCTCCCACCGAGCAACACAAAAGTGGCCACATGATAAAGCCACCTTTGGCAAGAAGATCATTTAAGGAGTATTGCCAGAACATCCCGGTTTCTTTTCGCTTCCTGTCAGGGTTCGATTCAGCCTATGCCAAACAGTTGTACTATATACCAAACTTTTACTAGTCTACACCGACTTTTCAGCAAAAAACAGTTCGGGAACGTGTTCCGTAAAAGAATTGGAATCAGTCGATGGGGCAATTCCAGACCTGGTTGCCCCTTTCAGATCGCATTTCAAACCCATTCAGTTTACTTATTTTATTGCCATTTCTATGGTTGGCATACCCCGACACATTAATCACCGACCTGCAGGCGCCTGGCGGAGCATACAACTGCCGCAGGTTGCACATCTGGATGAAACTACCGAAGCCATTACTCCCCCCTCCAGCCAGCTACCCCTTTTTCTATGGGTGGGTCATTGTTGCAGCTGCGACGATCGGCACCATCATGAGCATCCCCGGGCAAACGATGGGAGTGAGTGCTTTTACAGACCACCTCATCAAGGACCCGGCCATCGCTCTCGGGCGAGAGGAGCTCGCCCTGGCTTATCTCCTGGGCACCCTCGCCAGCGCAGTGCTGCTGCCTGTCGCAGGTTATTTCTTCGATCGATTCGGGGCTCGCAGGATGATCGTCATCGCAAGTCCCTGCATGGGACTGACCCTCTGGTTTCTCAGCTCCACCCGTGAGGTCATCTCAGCCATTACAGGCACGCAATCCTCCCTCCCACCCGGAGCAGAAAAAGCAGGGGTCGCCTTCCTCGTCCTCTCCTGCGGCTTTCTCCTTGTCCGCTTCTGGGGCCAGGGCGTACTCACCATGGTCTCCCGTGCCATGCTGGGAAAATGGTTCAGGGAGCGAAGGGGGATCGCATCAGGCATCAGCGGGATCTTCGTATCTGCATCCTTCGCCGGTGCCCCCCGTTTCCTCTCCTGGATGATCTCTGATCTCGGCCTCGGCTGGAGCGGCACCTGGAAGTGGCTGGGCGTCTCAAATCTTGGCCTTCTGCTGATTGGCTGGCTCTTCTACAGGGACAATCCGGAGGAATGCGGCCTGCAAACAGATGGGAAGATCCACCCGGCAGAAGGGGCGGCAGAACAGCGGGACACCGCCGGAGAATACAGCGCCACCCCCGGGGAAGCTCTTCGTACCCGCGCCTTCTGGATCCCCAATCTCAGCCTCGCACTCTGGGGACTAGCCCTCACCGGGCTCACCTTTCACATAGTCGACATTGGCAAAAAAGCGTCCCTCTCAGAAGAAGAAACACTCAACCTTTTCCTCTTCATGGCTCCAGTCAGCATCATAGCGAACATCCTTGGTGGCTGGTGGAGCGACAAGGTCAGGATCCGGGTGGTCTTCTTCGCCCTGATGGCAGCATTAGTGACGGCTTGCTGGGCCCTGACCCAGCTGAACTCGGCGACGGGACAATGGCTGACCATCATCTGCGTGGGGACCTCCGGAGGCCTGTTCTCAATGCTCCTGGTGGTCATCTGGCCCCGGTTCTTCGGCCGCAAACACCTGGGAAAAATTTCGAGTCTCAACATGATGACCATGACCGGAGCGAGCGCCCTGGGTCCCTGGCTATTCGCTCGAAGCGTCGATCTCACAGGCTCCTATGAACCCGCATTCCATGGTTGCGGAGTCGCAGCCCTGCTCCTGCTGGCGACAACCTTGACCATGAAAAACCCCTCAACGACAAAAGCCCTGTAGTTTTCTAATCTAGTAACTTGAACTATCCATCAGCTTAAGCGAAACTCCCATTCCTGAGTGAATGCCGCTCAACAACGGTGTTTCGGAAACCAGTAAAAGACAGCCCGCGAGAATTCGATGCCCACCACCACAGCGCCTGCGACCCGGCGCGGTTTCGGAGTCACCTCCAGGAAAGACAACTGGTGGGTGACCCCACTGCTGACCTTCCTCGGGCTCTCATCTTTCATCATCTATTCAACCTGGGCAGCGTTCCAGGCCGCCGACTATTTCACCAATGTCGGTGGAGCTGATTATCTTTCTCCCTTTTACTCGCCCGTCTTTTTTGACGTGGCCGGAATCGAGTCAGGGCATGCGCTCTTCGGCACCCAGCCAGGGTGGTGGCCCGGCTTCCTTCCTTTTTCGCCGGCATTCCTCATACTGTGGGCTCCCGCCGGTTTTCGCCTGACCTGCTACTACTACCGCGGTGCCTACTACAAGGCCTTCTGGGCCGACCCTCCAGCCTGCGCTGTGGGCGAGCCGCGCAAAAGCTACCTGGGTGAAAACTCGCTGCCCCTGATCATCCAGAACATCCACCGCTACTTCCTCTACATCGCGATCGGCTTCCTGTTCTTCCTGGCCTGGGATGCCTGGCGCGCCATGTGGTTCACGGTGGACGGTGAAGAGAGCTTCGGTATCGGCCTGGGATCGATCGTCCTGAGCCTCAACGTGTTCTTTCTCAGCGGCTACACCCTCGGTTGCCATTCCCTGCGCCATCTCATCGGCGGCTTCATGAATCACCTGTCGAAATCTCCGGTGCGCAGCAAGTGTTACAGTTGCGTTTCCTGCCTCAACAAGCGCCATATGGTCTGGGCCTGGTGCAGCCTCTTCTGGGTCGGTTTTACCGACGTTTATGTTCGTTTCCTCGCTGACAAAATCGATTTCCGGTTGTTCTGATGGATTCCTACAAAACATTTGATTACGACGTCCTTGTCATCGGAGCCGGTGGAGCCGGCCTCCGAGCCTCCATCGAAGCTTCTGCCGCCGGGATCAAAGTTGGCCTGGTCTGCAAGTCGCTGCTGGGCAAAGCCCATACAGTGATGGCAGAGGGAGGCATCGCCGCCGCCCTGTCCAATGTAGATGACCGAGATGACTGGAAAACCCACTTCGCCGACACCATGCGGGGCGGACAATACGTCAACAACTACCGTATGGCGGAACTCCACGCGCAGGAAGCCCCGACTCGAGTTCATGAGCTCGAGTCCTGGGGGGCGGTATTTGACCGGACCGGTGACCAGAAGATCCTGCAGAGGAACTTCGGCGGACATAAGTACCCCCGCCTCGCGCACGTTGGAGACCGCACGGGACTGGAGATGATCCGGACCCTGCAGGATCACGGAATTCACCAGGGCATCGATGTCCACATGGAATGCACCATTATCCGCCTGATCAAGGACGGGGATGGCCGGGTAGCCGCCGCCTTCGGTTACGACCGAGAGAGAGGCAAGTTCCGGCTCTTCAAGGCAAGGGCCATCGTGCTGGCCACCGGCGGCTATGGACGCGCCTACAAGATCACCAGCAACAGCTGGGAGTATACCGGCGACGGGCACTCTCTCGCCTACGATGCTGGAGCTGACCTGGTTGACATGGAATACCTGCAATTCCATCCTACCGGTATGGTCTGGCCACCGAGCGTGCGGGGGATCCTGGTCACAGAGGGCGTACGGGGAGAGGGCGGCGTCCTGCGCAACTCCGAAGGCAACCGCTTCATGTTCGACGACATCCCTGGCCCCTATAAAAACCAGACCGCTGACAACCCCGAAGAAGGGTGGATCTATACGCAGGGAGACAAGGAGGCCCGCAGGCCCCCCGAGCTGCTGACCCGCGACCACGTCGCCCGCTGCATCGTCCGCGAGATCCGGGAAGGCCGCGGCAGCCCCCACGGCGGCGTCTTCCTCGATATCGCCTGGATCCGGGAAAAACTCTCCAACGCGCCTGAGCACATCAAGCGCAAGCTGCCGAGCATGTACCACCAGTTCAAGGAGCTGGCCAACCTCGACATCACCGAAGAAGCGATGGAGGTCGGGCCCACCACCCACTACGCGATGGGCGGGATCCGGGTCGACGGTGACACCCAAATGTCCACAGTACCCGGGCTCTTCGCCGCCGGAGAATGCGCCGGCGGTATGCACGGGGCCAACCGACTGGGTGGTAACTCTCTCTCCGACCTGCTGGTCTTCGGCAAGAGGGCCGGACAATACGCAGCGGAGTACGCAAAAGACAATAGCGCGGCGGCTGTCGAAGATTCAGCGGTTGCCGACACGATCAAATGGGCCCTTGCTCCCATCGAACGGCAGGAAGCCGAGGGGGCTACAGAAAGCCCCTACCAGATCCAGTATGACCTCCAGGACACCATGCAGGAGCTTGTCGGTATCGTCCGGACCCAGCAGGAAATGGACCAGGCCGTCGACAAAATAGCGTCTCTCAAGCAGCGAGCCGGCCAGGCCGCTGCTCCCGGCAACCGCGAATACAACCCCGGCTGGCACACGGCCCTCGACCTGCACAGCCTGCTGACGGTCAGCGAAGCGGTCGCCAGG
>CAJWZY010000163.1 GCA_913050545.1 uncultured bacterium
CTTCAAGATCATTCCCCGGAGCAGTTGAGTCGCCATGGCCAGGACAGCGGAGAACTTGAACGATGATGGTTGAGCCCGGAGGTAAGGAGATGGCCGCCGGCAGTTCCGGCCTGGTCTGTCCCGAGACCCACCTGCCGCTGGAGGCGGCCCCGGCTGAGCAGGTCGACCGGCTGGTCGAGCTGCAGGGCAGTGGAGAGCTCAGGACGATCACGGGCCAGGCTGTCGAGGGGGTTCCGACAGGAGCCTGGATTCGAAGCGATGGAGCCCTTCTCTACCTGGTGATCGATGGGATCTCCAGGATGGTGACAGAGGATGCCGTCTCCCTGGAGGAAGAAGGTCCGGCTGGCGGGAGCTGAGCCCGTTTTTTCAGGCTTCGCATTTGCCGGTGGTCCCGGCGGTGGTCCGAATCTTCATGGAGAGGATGCCGTTCTCCAGGTGCAGGTGAGCTGTCTGGCCGGGTTCGATCTGGTCGAGAATGATCATCTCGGAGACAGGATCTTCAATCTTCTCCTCCAGCGCCCGGCGAACTCCTCGTGCTCCGGTCCTGTTGTCAAAGCCCATCTCGAGCAGGAGGTCTCTTGCCCTGCGGCTTACAGTCAGCCGAAGGCCCTTCACCGCCATCCGCTTTTCGACCTTGGCCAGCTCGAGCGCGAAGATCCCCTTGATCTCATCATGGGTCAGGAAACCGAAGGGAACGACGGCATCAATCCTGTTCAGGAATTCCGGCCGGAAGTGGTTCTCCAGCGCATCCTTGATGAAACCCTGGACACTTCCTGCCTCTTCTGAGTCCTGGGGACCGTTGTGGAAACCAAGGGAGCTCTGGTCGAGGGAGGCTCGCGCTCCGAGGTTGGAGGTCATGATGAGGATCGTGTTCTTGAAATCGATGGTCCTGCCGAAGCCATCGGTCAGGCGGCCTTCTTCAAGGATCTGCAGGAGCATATTGGCAAGGTCCGGATGGGCCTTTTCGATCTCATCGAACAGTATTACCGAGTAGGGCTTTCTGCGGATCTTCTCGGTCAGCTGCCCTCCTTCCTCGTAGCCTACGTAGCCGGGAGGAGAGCCGATCAGGCGGCTGATGCTGTGTTGTTCCATGTATTCCGACATGTCGAAGGCCATCATTGCCTCCGGGTCCCCGAAGAGGAACTCGGCGAGGGCCTTGGCAAGGAGAGTTTTACCGACCCCGGATGGTCCGACAAATATGAAGGATCCCATCGGCCGGTTGGGATCTTTCAGGCCCGCTCGTGAGCGACGGATGGCTCGGCTCGTCCTGCTGACAGCCACATCCTGCCCGACCACGGTCTGGTGCAGAATATCTTCGAGCTTCGCGAGCTTCTGGCTTTCTTCTTCGGCCAGGGTCGAGAGGTTGATGCCGGTCATCTCGGCGATGGTGTCCCGCACGCTGTTTGCCGTAACCTCCCCATCGATCTCCCTGGATGCGGTTTTCCAGCTGTAGATCTCTTCGTCCTTGGAGACCTTGAGTTTTTCAACCTTGTCCCTGATAGAGGCGGCGAGCTCGAAGTCCTGGTTGTGAACGGCATCGTCCTTATTACTTTCAAGGCGGGAGATGTCGTTTTCGAGCTCGGTCAGGTCCGGAGGGCGAGTGGTCCTTTCAAGGCGCTCACGCGAGCAGGCCTCGTCGATCACATCGATTGCCTTGTCCGGCAGGTAACGTCCTGAGATATAGCGCTGGGAGAGCTCGACCGCGGCCTCGATCGCCTCATCGCTGATGCGGATCCGATGATGGCCTTCAAAGCCGTCACGAAGTCCGTGGAGAATCTCGACAGCCTCTCCCTGGGAGGGCGGCTCGATGATTACATTCTGGAACCGGCGCTCCATCGCACCGTCTTTTTCTATGTGCTTGCGGTACTCATCGAGGGTTGTGGCGCCGATGCACTGGATGTCCCCGCGCGACAGCGGCGGCTTGAGGATGTTGGCTGCATCGAGGGAGCTCTCCGATGCGCCGGCCCCCATCATGGTGTGGATCTCGTCGACGAAGATGATGATATTCTTCGCGTCGATGACCTCCTTGATGATGGCCTTGAGACGCTTTTCGAATTCTCCGCGGTATTTTGTTCCGGCCAGGACCGCTGCGAGGTCGAGGTTGATCACGCGCTTGTCTGAGAGCACCTCGGGGATGCTGTGGTCGGCGATCCTCTGGGCAAGCCCTTCGATGATTGCCGTCTTGCCGACGCCGGGCTCCCCGATGACAACGGGATTGTTCTTCGTCTTGCGGCTGAGAATCTGGATGATTCTCTGGATCTCCTTTTCCCGCCCGATAACCGGCTCAAGCTTGTTGAGGGCAGCTTGTGCGGTGAGGTCGATGCTGTAGGAGTCGAGGACCGTCAATTTGGGGTTGCCTGATTTAGGAAAGCTGTAGTTTTCCTGTTTGTGGTGTTCTTCATCTGGGGTGGGTTCGAGCATTGCCATGATGGTTTGTTCTATGTTCTCTCCGTTCAGTTTGAGATCGCTGAGCAGGTGGGCTCCGCTGCCTTCTTTTTCCTGGATCACACCGATGAGGATGTGCTCGGTAGAAACATACGAATGGCCGTTCCTGGCGGCCTGTTCGCTGGCAAGTTGAAGGCAGCGCTTGGCATGGGGGGTAAAAGGGATCGCATCGGTGTGCGTCTTGACCGCAACCTGGCCCAGGCTTTCTTCGATCAGCTCCTGCATCTGTTCGAGGTCGATTTTTTCTTTCAGCAGTGCCTGGACAGCTATGCTCCCCCGCTGGGACACAATCGCGTGCAGGAAGTGCTGGGTATCAATATGGTCGTGAGAGCGGCTTCGGGCCGCTTCTCCGGCCGCAAGCAGTACTTTTTCCGCTCTTTCAGTGAACTTTACAGCCATGTTAACCGTCCTGATTCATTTCTCTGATTCGACTGACGTCGAAGCCCGATTCCACTCGAGCCAGAGAAATCTATCCCACACAGGAGAGTTTGCAAGTCGGGTTGAAGTTGAAATTCTCCACATATGCCCGGTCCTTGATTCCAGCCGCATCTTGGGCCGTTCAAAATATTTAGAGCAATGTTTCGAGAATGCGGCTGGCAGGGTTTATAGGTACTATCCGGGTCCGGGAAGACGCATTGGAGAGGGGATGCTCCCTGGTGAAGGGATGGCCAGCGGGTTGGGCTGGTATGGAGGCATCGAATTCCTGAAGAAGTGGCTGACTGGGCCGGTTTTACAGGTGGGCTGGCATCAAAAAGGAGGGGGTTCGGCTTCAGTTGCACCATCTGGAGGCACTAAACCTTCAAGCCAGGTTGGTTTTTACCGGGCAGGAGGCTTCCAGGCCAGGCTGGGTCTTGCGCCTCGCTGCACTTAAGCCCTTTATTTTAAACAGCTTAAAGGCCACCGGCAGATTGTGAAAAAATTGTGGAATTCGCCGGGGGTAGTCTTGACTAGGATCTAGGCAACGATTATATTTATGTCTGTTCAGGGCAGACGGTTAATGCCTTGGCACCCAAAAATCGAATATTAGATTTCTCTTCACTTCTTTTCTAAGGGCGTCTTAACTCCTCTGAGACGTCCTTCTTTTATGCCTGCATTTTCTCAGTTGCGCCTGCAGCAGGCAGTCTTCCAGGCCGGGTTCCGCTTTCAGTGGGGCGGTTGGGAACCTCAGATCTCAGCGTTGAAGATCTTCCATCCTTTGCCAATCCAGACCAACTGCTTGATGTAAAGGATGAAGGGAACAGGGGTTCCGTCAATCTTGAACAGCAGCTTGCTCTTGCTCATGGTGGGGATCTGTTTTTTGAAGATGCTGTAATTCGGCGTGTAGGTGATCTGGCCGGGGACGAATTCATGCTCGATCTTCTTGTCCTTGATGGCTTTCAGGGTCGAGTCCACAGCCTGCCCATTCTGAGCTTCCAGGGAGATGCCCAGAATGCTGTAACCGCCGCCGGTAAGGATTGCCTTGAGGTCGGCATCGACGACCAGGAATTTTTTTACCTCTTCACTGCTGCCTGCTTCAAACGCACGCCCGAGGAGGATCATGGTGTTTTTCAGTGAGTCCAGCAGCTCTTTCTCGTTGACCCCTTCAGGAGGTCCGGCAGGTTTTGCGGCCTCTGCTGGCTTGCTGGGTTCGGGAGGTGCCGGTGGCAGGGGGGGTGTTTTAGAGACTTTTTCAGGAGGACTGTCGGCTGGTTTTTCTTCAGCCTGCGGTTTCTCCTCCGGGACAGCCGGCTTCACGCCCTCGGGCTGGATATCCTTTACCAGTTTTTCAAGCTCGGGATTGGGCTCGGCCACGGGCTTCGGATCCGGTGGAGGGGGAGCCGAGGGGGAGCAGGCGCAAAGGCCGAGGCCGGCCAGGAGGAGGAGAGTTCCAGGTGAGAAATATTTGCGAGTCATTCGGCTCGAGCTCCTTACCAGTCTGAGGATCCACTGCCCTTACCACCGGGCCATTCTCTGCTTGGTGTTAACATAATTCATGCGCTGGAAATAAAGGAGGTGGAAAACGTATTTTTTTTGAGGGGCCTGAGGCTGGTTGAAAAACCGGGGTGCCCGGTATAATGCCAGGTACACAGGTGTCTTCCTGTATTTGTCTCAATGTTTGCCCCTGCAGGTTGTTCTCATATGCTGCGATTTGAAATTCGCCAACACGGCAAGAAGGTCTATGTTTTCGAGAGTGTCAAGAGCCCGGTTTTTGTCGGGCGCGACAAGTCGATGGACATGGTTCTCGATGATCCGAGGGTTTCCCGTCAGCATGCGGTGATCACCGCCAAAGATGGCAGCTATGTGATCCAGGATGTCGGGGGCCGGAATCCTGTGCGCGTCAATCGCAAGGTGGTTGTGCGCCATGAGCTCGTCGATGGAGATTCGGTCCTGCTTGGAAACACCCACCTGAAGTTTCTGCAGGTTGCAGAAGGGGAGGATGGTGCCCGGTCCGAAGGTGAGGCGACTGGCCCGGCAGCGACAGTAGTCGATGCGCGGGAGACCTTTCAGAATCTCAGGGATACGCCGGAGATGATCAGCTCCGAGAGTACGATCTCGGGGACGGTCGATGGAGAAGATGACAGCTCAACGGCGGGCCCGGTCAGGAATCTCAGGATCCTGCGCAATTTCAGTGAGCTCATCAGGAACATCTCGGATCGTCAGAGGTTGCTGGAATCGGCCCTCCACGCCGCTCTCGACAATGTAGATGCCAAGTACGGTTTCATCGGCCTGTTCGGCCCCGGAGGGGAGCTTGAGATCCGGGTTCAGAGGAGTCCGCGTGATCCGGCAGGTCCGATTTCCTACAGCCCCTCGATCGTGGAGCGGGTACAGCAGGAAAGTATTGCCATTCTCTTTGGAGGTGAGGGAGATTCAGGTCCCTCGCGGGCAGGCCTCGATTCACGCAGCCTGAAGCAGCTGCAGATCTCAAGCGCCATGTGCCTGCCGCTGTTCAAGGCTGAGGAGGTCTACGGGGTCCTCTATGTAGATGACCGTGACAGGGACTCCCCTTTTTCCGAGGAGGATCTCTACTTTGCCAACATTCTCAGCAACCTCATCTGCCTGGCCGTGGAAAAAGAAGAGCTCTACGAACAGATTCGAGACGAGAACATCGAGCTGAAGACC
>CAJWZY010000164.1 GCA_913050545.1 uncultured bacterium
GCGTTAAAATCTTCGAGACAATTTTAAAGCTCATGGTGGGCGTGATTGTGCTCAGCTTCTTTGGCGTCGTCGCCGTAATGGCAAACAAGGGAACCTTGCCATGGAACGAAATCTTCACAGGATTCATCCCGGATTTCAGCCTGTTGTCGGAACCGGCGGACAAATTCAAGTTGCTCATCGCAGAATCGAGCGACCCGAACTATTGGCGCGGTGTCATCCTCGGCTCACAGCGCGACGTGATGGTTACTGCAGCTGCCACGGCGGTGGGCATCAATATGACCTTTCTGCTGCCTTACTCGATGCTCAAGCGCCGCTGGAATAAGGATTTCCGCGGCCTGGCGAGCTTCGACCTCGCCACCGGGCTCTTCATACCTTTTTTGTTGGCGACCAGTTGCGTCATGATCGCTTCGGCGACCCAATTCCACGGCAAGTATGAGCCGGCTCTGCTGGGAGAGACAGAGATGACTCCGCGGGTGAAGAAACTGGAGGGAGGATATCACAAGGCGCTCGATGCCCGGATTGTGTCTGCTTATTCCGCAGCGCAAGAGGAGGCATGGAAGGCTCTTGATGAAAAGGGCCAGGTGGCCCAGCGTGCAACGGAACGGGCTGGGGTTGACGTGGCGGAGAAGAGAATCGCCGCGATGCTCGTCTCCCGCGATGCGGAGCAGCTGGCGGGGTCGCTCGAGAAATTGACCGGCAAGGGTTTCTCCCATGTGATTTTCGGCATAGGAGTCCTGGGGATGGCGATCTCGACGATCATCATCCTGATGCTCATCAATGGTTTCACCATCTGCGAGATGTTCAACCTGCCGATGAGCGGGACGGCCTACCGGGTCGGGAGCTTTCTACCCGGCATCACCGGCGCGTTCGGTTTCCTCTTCCTCTGGAGTAACAGCGAGGCAAAATTCTGGCTGGCGGTTCCCACCAGTATCTTCGGGTACTGCCTGCTGCCGCTGGCCTACATCACCTTTATCCTGTTGATGAACAACAGGAAGGTGCTGGGCGACAACATGCTGCGGGGAGGCAAGCGCCTGGCCATGAATATTGCCATGGGAGTAGCTTTCACGGTGGCCTCAGTCGGTGCCGGCTACGCGATCTGGACCAAGCAGCAGTGGAAGGGAGTCGCGGTTGTCGCGGCCCTGATCGTGCTGGCGCTCGTGATTCGCCCGAAGGCTGGAGACGCGGTGGAGGATGCCGAGGTGGAAGAGGTCGTGGCGGAAGATCCCCCGGAGGAACCAGGCGAAGAATCGTAAGGATTTTCGAGAACGGTCGCTCAGTTCGCCTGGCGGCCCCCGCCCGGTTTATCCAGCAGGCCGCCTCGGTCGCGGGCTTTGCCGCCGACGCCGCGGCGGATGTTGAGCTTGCGGCCATCCCGCACGCCATCGGCGTAGCCGCTGCTGCGCGCTACCCCGGAGCCCGAGACGCTCCGGATGCGCGGATTGAGATGGCGATAGTACTCGGTGAGCCGGGTGTCGCCGACCCAGACCAGGCCCTGCTCCTGTTCGAGGGTGTCCTTCTGGCGTTCGAGCTTCTGCTTGAGGCCCTGGAGCAGACCGGCAAGGTACTGGAGCCGGGTGCCGCGAAGCTTCTTTTTCGTCGTCGTGGAGGCCTTGTGGGCTGCCCACAGGGGCTCTGAGGCTCCAGTCACATAGTCGTAGACATAGGAGGCGATCTCGAGGTTCTGCTTCGTGCCGCAGATCTGCAGGCGCTTGCCGGGCTTGTCGCGGGACGGGTCGTAGGAGTAGGTCCAGATCGCCAGCACGAAGAAATATTCCTGCAGGATATTCGACAGGACGTACTGGTACTCCTGCACCCGGACGGCGCAGTCGCCGAGGTAGCGGAAGCCATAGTCGCGTTCGCCTGCGAGATCCTCGAATTCGAGGTTGTACTTCAGCAGATATTTCTGCGCCAGGCGCATGGCGGTGGCGGCCTCGTGCTCGTTGGGGCTGCCGGCCAGTGCGAGGAGCTCCTTGATGCGGCCGAGCTTGCGGTCTTTTTCGGCCGGGGAATCCTCCAGCTTTCCCATCGCGGTACCATCGGCCTTCGCTGCCGGATCGCAGCGCAGCAGCTCGCAGGCATCCCTGAACTCCCGGCCGTGGGGTGCCGCGGCACCGAGCCCGAGGTGCTCCTGCACGTACTGGTGCGCCATCTCGTGGCGCAGGGTGTCGACCACGGTCTCCCAGTCGTGGCTGAGGATGTGATGGCGGCTGATCATCAGGGTCCGCCGGTTACCGTCCCAGCTGCCGAGCTTTTTTTTCGAGTCGCCCAGTATGAAGAGGGGGCGCTTGAGGGCGCAGCCGAGGTACTGGTAGTTGACGTGGTCAAAGTGCCAGGCAAGGCGCTTCAGCCAGGAGCGCTCGAGAGCCTCGGGGAATTGCTGCAGGCTCGTATGTGAATCAGAGGTTTTTGTTTTTTCTGCCATCGGTGTCTTGGGTTTTTCCGCCCGGGTTCTACCGTATGGGTGAGCTTAACCCCGGTTCGCAGGGTGGGCAAGGCCGGCCCCGTTTCTGTCGGCCTGCAGGTGCTTCTCTTTTTCACGGCGGCCGATTATACTCGGGGCCAATCTAACGGAGCCTGTTTACTCGATGGAACTTTACGTCTACGAAACACCTGAAGGAAATGTCGCCGATTTCCGGCCCTACCTCGATGGGTTCGATCATTCCTTCGCTGAGCATCCGGCGCTGGCGCCCCAGGACCAGCGCGTGGAGAAGGTGAGCAACCTCAAGCATCCGGCCTACGGCTACGACCTCGCCGGCAAGGTTCGCTTCATCGGCCGCGCCGTGGTGAGGTGGCGCGAGCTGATGCTCTTTCCTATTGCCTGGGACGGAGAATACGTCCCCGTTGAGTGGGAGGAACCGGCCGGGCACGCAGGGTCCTGACGTTAGGCCGCAGCGGTGTGCTGCGCACGGGAAACCCTCGTTTTTCCACAGGTTTCAGGTCGGGGGCCTGCTCCTGCGGTTCTGGCCGCTCCTGGAGCTCCTCGATGGCGGGGCTCCCTGTGGCCAGCTCCTGTCGAACCGAAGCCGGTGGGACAGTGGAGGTGGTGGTGGGGGAGGCCGGGGGCTCGATGACCTCGACCGGTTTTAGAGCCGGTAGCTTTACGGGTTCCTCGCCAGCCAGTGTTTTTTCGGGCAGGGGGAGGCTTTCAGGCACCGTGGGAGCTTGCCGGTGTGGTTGCCTGCCGGCTTCTGCCGGGAGGAGCTCCCCGCGGGCTTGAGTGTTGGCGCTGGTGTCCAGCGCCCAGACCAGGGAATTGGACTTGTTCCTCGTGGTGGCGACGCCGATCGTGATCGCCAGGCACAGGAGGAGCCCTGCATTGAGCGTGCTGATTGCCAGAACCTGGTGTTTACCGAGCCAACTGATTAATCGCCTGGTCATTGCCCCTTTTCCATTCCCTGTGCAAAAGTATTAGACTGTTCCTGAGAAGTCATCATCCAGGTGTCCGCAGCCGGACCGTATTCCCGGCGTAAAAAATGGCCACCTGGTTTTACCCGGCGATAAGACAGTCCTATGCCTCGAAACAGACCCCCGGGAGGCCCCGGCAATCGTTATGCCGAGGAGGCCTCTATGAAGGAACTCGACCAGATCCGTGCGCCTCTTTACAGGGAAATGAAAAAACTGGTCACCGATCCTGCCTACCTGCATGGAAAGGACCCGCATCTGTGCTGTACCAGCAAATACAACCAGATGCGGATATCTCCCCTTGAGGCGAAATCGATCGCCAGGGCCTTTAAGAGTAACCCTGAGCTGCGTAAAAGATTACCAGCTGTTCTTGAGCGGCTCGAGAAGGCCCTGGCAGGGCTTTCCGATAACAACGAACGGCAGTCCTTTGATTGCCCCTTGCTGGAGAACAGGCAGTGCATGGTTCACCAGGAGGGCAAGCCGGTCGGGTGCCTTGCCTGGCATCCCAGGCAGTACAGCGACCCCGACGGTGAGTACGGATTTTCCAGCCGGGGCTGGGCGGCCTTTGCCGCAAGGGACAAGCTCAACGACAGGTACCAGGGACCTGACTGGAAGCTGCGGGTGATTCCCCTGTGGCTGAAGCGTGTTTTTTCAAAGCAGCTCGCGCGCAGGGCGAAGCGTGGAGGCCAGGGCGGGCCTGGAGGAAAAGAGGGAAGCCGCTGAGCGAAGCGCCTTACTTGGTGCGCTTGGCTTTCTTGCCCCAGCGCTTTTCCTTGCCACGGGCGGGCAGGGAGCCGTGATTGGCTTTTTTGCTGCGCCAGCTGAGTTTTCCGTTACGTTTGCGGTGTGCCATTGCCTTAGTTCCTTGCCGCTGAGAATAAGGGCACGAGAATAACAGCGAAGGATACTCTGCTCAAGTACATTCTGAGCCTCTAAACGCCCGATATACCGGATCTTCGGCTATTTCGCCCAATCAGACCGTATGCCTGCTTGTAAACCGAAAGGGTGATCGTGCAGAATTCCCGCAGCAGGAGTTTTGCCGGGGCGCAATGATCAGAAAGCGAGACGCCGATGACGGAAGAATTTCGAGTTTCAGCGGTGCAGATGGATGTGCAGCTTGGGAAAAAGGAAGCCAATCTCGATCGCATGGCCGGCTTTGCACGGCAGGCAGCGGGTGAAGGAGCAGGCCTGGTCGTTTTTCCGGAGTGTGCCCTGACGGGATACTGCTTTGAGTCCCGTGAGGAAGGCCTCGAGCATGCCGAGCCGATCAAGGGACCGGCCGTCGAGTTCGTGGCGGACTTCTGTCGTGAGCTGGGTCTCCACGTGGTCTTCGGACTCCTTGAGAGCGATGGAGAGAAGCTCTACAACGCCCTGGCGCTCGTCGGTCCCGGGGGCCTGCTCGGCAGCTATCGAAAAGCCCACCTTCCTCATCTCGGGATCGATCATTTCGTGGATGCGGGTGAGAGCCTCTCAACGGTTCACCAGACTCCACTGTGCAACCTCGGGATGAACATCTGTTACGACGGTGCCTTCCCTGAAAGTGCCCGCCTGCTGGCCCTCGCTGGCGCAGACCTCGTCGTGCTGCCGACGAACTGGCCGCCGGGGGCTGAAGAGTTTGCCACCTACGCCATCAACACCCGGGCTATGGAGAACGCGATGTATTACCTCGCCGCAGACCGGGTTGGACAGGAGAGAGGGTTTCGCTTCATCGGCCTGTCGCGGATCTGTGACATCCATGGACGAACCCTCGCCGAGGCCGATGGCGAATCCGAGACCGTGCTGACGGCGACCATCGATCCTTCTCTTGCGCGCACCAAGCGGATCGACCGGGTTCCCGGGAAACACTGGATCGACAGGATCGCCGACCGCCGCCCGGACCTCTACGGCCCACTTGCAGGAGAAGCTCCCGCTGCCGGGGAATGAAACATTTCCCTGGAGGCCGTTGCTAAAGGCCCCGGGAGGCCCCAGACTTCCCGCATGAAAGATGCAGCCCGGAGAATTCTCGAGGCCGCCGGCGACAGCGGCGGGGTGACCGTGATGACGGGCGCCGGCATCAGTGCTGAGAGCGGCATCCGCACCTTTCGCGACGGTGGTGGGCTGTGGGAGGAGCATTCCATCGAGGAGGTGGCGACCCCGG
>CAJWZY010000165.1 GCA_913050545.1 uncultured bacterium
CCATGACCTGGGCAAGCCGGCAACGACAGTCGAAGTTGACGGCAGGATCCGGTCGCCCAATCACGAAAGTGAGGGAGTCGAGCCGACGCGCCGATTCCTCGACCAGCTCCGGGCGCCCGGCGACCTGGTGGCGGCTGTTGAGGTCCTTGTTCATCATCACCTGGCACCGGCGAATTTCACCAGCCAGGAGGCCTCGCCGAAAGCATACCGGCGCCTGGCTCGAAAGCTGGATGCGGGAGGAATGAAGGCCGGGATCCTCCACCGCCTGGCGCAGGCGGATCACTTCGGGCGTACCACGCCTGATGCGCTGGCACGTGAGTTTCCTGCCGGGGACGAATTCCTCCGCCAGGTGGAGCTCCTCGAGCTCGAGGAGGCCGGGGAGCCTGACGTGGTTCTCGGCCGTCATCTCATCGCCCGTGGCTACGAACCGGGCCCGGGATTTTCCGGGATCCTGGAGCGCTGCCGGGAGATCCAGGATGAGACGGGCTGGAAGAACTCTGAGCAGATCCTGGAACGCTATCTTTCCCAGGAGGCGGGATAGCCTGGGTGCCCTGGGAGGGCAATGGAATCTCTATCTTTTGTGGTAACAAAACCGGTGTTCTGGTAGAGAATCGATGAAATGAGCTGCAAGCACAGGCCTCTATGCCGTTGGCTGAAGAAGATCCGGGAGGGCTCCTGATGGGGATCTCCCGCACGATCTTTCGTCTCCTGCTCGGTAAGAGGATGCCGGTTACCGAGGGGCGGCTCCGCATCGATGGTATCCGGGAAGAAGTCGAGATCCTGCGCGACCGCTGGGGGGTTCCCCATATCCGCGCGGCAAATGATATCGATGCCTGGTTTGCCGCGGGTTTCTGCCAGGGGCAGGACAGGTCCTTCCAGCTCGAGACCCTGCAGCGCCTCGGACGCGGCACGCTTGCCGCCCTGGTCGGGGCGGAGGCTCTTCCGGTGGACCGCCTCTGCCGGCGGATTGGTTTCTACGAGGCTGCCCATCGGCGCCTGGAGGTCCAGGAGGAATCCTTCCTGGAGCCAGTAGAGGCCTTCGCCCGTGGAGTCAACAGCGGGCGGCAATCAGGACATACGAAAATCGCCCATGAATTCAGCCTGACGCGTACGAAGCCGACGGAATTTACCCCGCAGGACACCAGCGCTATTCTCTCGCTGCTTTCCTTCCTTCTGGCAGCCAACTGGGACCAGGAGCTCGCACGGCTTCGGATTGCCACGCTCGATGGTTTCGAGGCGCTGAAGGCCCTCGATCCGCTGGTGGCCTCGGCAGACCATGTATCGATAACTCCTCCCGGGGAATCCGCCGGTGGCGCGCTTGACCGACTGGAGGAGGACTTTGATATTTTCTCCACCTACGTTACTCCAGGTGGAGCCTCCAACAACTGGACCCTTTCAGGAAGCAGGACGGCCAGCGGCCGGCCGATCGTGGCTAACGACCCCCACCTGCCTCCTTCGCTTCCCTCGCCCTGGTACCTCGGGCATGTCAAGACACCCGACTGGTCAGTGGCAGGCGCATCCCTGGTCGGCACGCCAGGGATCTGCATCGGACACAATGACCATGGGGCGTGGGGGGTGACCGCGGGCCTGCTTGACAACACCGACCTGTTTATCGAAGAGGTAGGCCCGGATGGCTGCAGTGTTCGTTCCCGGGAAGGGTTTGAGGCCTGTGAGCTTCGCGAGGAGGTGATCGAGGTCAAGGGGGGGGAGCCTGTTGTGGAGAAGGTTCTTGTCACACCCCGTGGGCCTGTCATCTCCCCGGCAATTGAAGATGAGGAGCGTGCGATTTCGTTGCGCGCTCTGTGGCTGGATCCCGATCCAATCGGGGGGACCCTCCTTCTGCACAAGGCGACCAACTTCACCGAATTCCGCGAGTGTTTTCGTCACTGGCCGGCCCTCTCCCTCAACGTGGTGTGGGGGGATTCAGGCGGAAAAATCGGTTGGCAGCTTGCCGGTGACATACCCATTCGTGGTGCAGGCAATGGCTCTTTTCCCCTGCCGGCCTGGGGGGAAGGTGTCGGTTGGAAAGACGAGAGGGTTCCATTCGAAGAAAGCCCCAGCCTCGATGACTGCAGTGATGGTTTTATTGCCACCGCCAACAATCCACCCACCCCTGTTTCCGATGGAGCATTCCTCGGAGTCGACTTCATCGATTCCTACCGTGTCCGCCGGATCCGCGAGGTGTTGGCAACCCGCAGAGACTGGGACCTGCCCTCGACCGCGGCGCTCCAGGTTGACGTCGACTCGATTCCCTGGCGTGAGATGAAGGAGCAGGTGCTCAAGGTCTGTGAGGGAGATGCCCGTCTTCGCGAGGCCGGAGAGTTGCTCAGCAGCTGGGATGGGGCAATGAAGTGCGATTCGGCAGCCGCCGCGGTTTTCGAGGTCATGCTGTCGGCTCTTTGCCGGCGGGTGGCGATAGCGAAGGCGCCTCGCTCGGCCGATTACGCCCTCGGAAGAGGTTTTATCGGAGTTGTTCCCAACGGGGTGATGGTGGTTCGCAGGGTCTCCCATCTTATCAGGCTTCTGCGCGAGCGCCCGGAGGGCTGGTTCGAAGGATCCTGGGACGAGGAGATTGGAGCCTCGGTACTGGAGGCTCTCGATGAGCTCGCCAGCCGGTTTGGCACGAGCCAGGCAGACTGGTCCTGGGGGCGCCTGCATTCCCTGGTCCTGGAGCACCCTGTGGGCGAGAACAAATACCTCGCGCCGATTTTCAATCGCGGGCCCTATCCACTCAGTGGAGACACCAACACGATTCTGCAGTCGGCGGTCGACCCTCTCAAGATCGATGCCCCGGCGCGTTTTATTCCTTCACTTCGCATGGTGGTCGATGTCGGTGAGTGGGACGAGGCGCGCTTTGTTCTGCCGGGCGGCCAGTCCGGCAATCCCCTCTCGCCGCATTATGATGACCAGCTTCGCTACTGGCTGCGGGGTGAAAGCCTGAAGATGCCCTTCTCCGATGAAGCGGTCGACAGTGCGACACTCAGCACCCTGCGGCTCGCTCCGGAAAAAGGCGAAGCCTGAGAAGTTCCGATGGCTCAATAGGGGATGCCGAGCTTGCGGTAGATTGCCGCCAGCAGCCAGGCTGGGCCGATGAGGAGAAATTGCAGGTCTTCGAAGAAAGAGGGCTTCTTGCCTTCGATCTTGTGGCCGATGAACTGCCCGAGCCAGGCCAGGGCGAAGATGGCCAGCGAGATGGTGACCAGTGAAGGGTTGCCGCCCTCCTCGGCGATCTTGAGGGAGACATTGCCCCACAGCAGCGTGAAGCCGACCGGCACGAAGCCAATGGCCAGCGGCGGTGAGAGCCTGGTGTAGAAGGCGAGTGAGCCCAGTACCAGCAGGGTTGCCCAGTTTGCCCATGGCGCCAGGGATGCGGGAACCAGCGCCCCGAGGAAGCCGGAGGGAATGGAGGCCAGCAGTCCCACGAGACTGAACATGATCGCGGGAACGCAGACCCAGTGAATGACCTCGTTCAGGCCGTGCTGGTGGCTTTCGCCATAGGCATCGAGCCAGTCCCGGGCGGTTCTCCTGCTCATTGTGCGGATCTTTCTGTTGAGTTGCGGGTGAGCCTGCTGACGAGGGCGAAGATGCTTACATTGGCCACCAGGGCGAAGGCGCCGATGTCGATGCTTCTCTTGATATCCTTGATGAAGGAGATGGTGTCTTCCCCGGCGGGCGTTCCCTTGATGGCCATGGAGAAGAATGGAGTGAAGAAAAACACCACCGCGAGTCCTGCCAGCAGGCCGCAGACCGCTCCTTTTCTGTTGCCGCGCCGCAGGAACAGCATGTCGATCGTGATGGGCAGCAGCTGCGTTGAGAAGGCGATCGCCAGGAGTCCCATGTCGGCGATGAGCTTGAAAGGCTCAAAGTCCTCGTTGTTCGCCTTGATCCTGATGAGGATGACGGCCAGGAAGGTTGCTGCCAGTATGACTCCGCGGCCGACCCAGGTTCTCTCCGCATCCCCTGAGGAGGGCTTCAGTATCCGCGCGTAGATGTCGCGGGTGAACACAGCGCTCATAGCGTGGAGGTTTGAGTCGGCAGTACTCATCGATGCCGCCATGATCGCCACGCACACGAGGGCTGCCAGCAGGACACCGATTCCACCCCCGAAGACTCCAGGTACGTGGTTCTTGAGGACGACCACCAGGATCTGGTCGACGGAATCTCCGACCTCGGCATGGGGCAGGATATTCCCACCCTCGGTGGTCGCGGGATAGAGGATCTCTCCCCCCAGCCCGATCAACATGACTCCAAAGAGAGAGCAGCCTGCCAGCACGATTCCCAGCAGGAGGGCGCTGCGTCGCAGGTCGTTTCGCGATCGTGATGCGTAGTAGCGCATCCACTGGGCGGGCTGGATCATCGAGCCCACCGCGGCGAAAAAGCAGACGGTCATCATCCTGGTTGCCGGCCATTCTCCGCTTCGTCCGGGAACCGAGAGCATCTCAGGCGGCAGGTCGTTTATTTTTTCCAGGAATTTTCCGATCCCGCCCAGGGCGGCTATAGCCGCCACTCCGGCCAGCAGCATTCCTCCAATGAGCATGAAGCCCTGGATAACATCGGTCCAGGCGACACTGCGCATTCCACCGATCATGATGTAGATGACCGTCACACCGGCCAGCGCATAGGTGCCGTGGAGGAAGGCGTTTTCGGAGTCGTCGGGAAAGATCGTCGCGGAGACAATCCCACCGGCGTTGAGCTGGATGACCACGTAGGGTATTGCGTAGAGAAAACCGACGAGAGCCACCAGGCTCCGCAGCAGGACCGAGCTGCCGTAGTGGTCGCAGATCATGTCTCCGGGCGTGATGTGGCCCCGCTGGCGCCCGGCGGCGGAGATCCTGCTGCCGATGAGGTAAACCACCATCGCAGCTACCGGAACGTTCAGTGCGAAGAGGGAGAACGCGGCGCCTTCCTTGTAGACCAGCCCGGGCTGGCCGAGGAAGGCGAAGCTGCTGAAGAAGGTCGCCATGATGGTCAGGGCGGAGACAATCCAGCCCTGGTTCCTGCCCGCCAGGTAGTAGTCCTCCTCGGTATTGCGGCTGCGTTTCCAGCCGAGAAAGCCCAGCACCAGCAGCATGGCCAGGTAGAGACAGAGCATAACCAGGGCCGCGCTCTGGAAGGAGTCCCCATCGGAGGCCGCCAGGATGCCGGGAGTGAAAGAGCCGGGAAGGTTCATTCCTTCTCCTCGCTGCGCGACCAGAGAGTGAAGTAGGCGGTTACCAGCACAGCCGCCTGGACGCCGAACCAGATCACCGCCCAGGCGTAGACAATCGGCAACCCGAGCAGGGTGGGCGCCGGTCCCTCGTGGTCGGCGCCGGGGTTGACCAGGTAGACGCCGGGTCCCGGGCCCATGACCATGGCGAAGATAAAGACCAGGGCGAGGATCAGGGAGAGCCTCTTATTGCCGGTTTTACGACTGTTTATCATCGCCGATCAGGATACCTGAAACCCAGGGGGGGGCGTCGACGAAAACAGGTGGCGCTCTCAGCCGTGCTCGTCGCTTTGCTCGAGT
>CAJWZY010000166.1 GCA_913050545.1 uncultured bacterium
CAGCGGAATCAACAACATCGGACACGGCTGGGTAAACGCCATCCTGCAGGGCGCCCCGGTGCAATTGCGTATCGAGAAACGATGTGACACCTATCGCTTCTACTACAAAGGAGACGAAGACCCGGCCTGGACCTTCGCCCGGGAGTTCACCACCCCTGACGCCCTCCAGTCCATCGGCCTTGTCATGAAAACCTGGGGCGGCGGCGCCAGCTTCACCGTTGATTTCGATTACTTTGACATCGTGGAACCGGGACCACGGGCGGACTTCACCATCGAACCGAATGAGGGGCAGAAACCCCTGACGGTCTCTGTCGATGCAAGCCCATCATCATCTCCGAATGGAGCCATCACCGGCTACTCCTGGGATTTCGGAGATGGATCCATCGGCACAGGGGTCAGCAGGGAGCATACCTACTCCGAGCGCGGGACCTACACCATTCGCCTCACCGTCACAGATGAAACCGGTGACCAGGGCCAGGCAACCGCAGAAGCGCGCGCAGCCTTTCGCCCGGGGGAGATTGAGCCCTGGACCTTAATTGGCATCGGGGACCCGCCGCCAGAGGTTCCCGGCGGCGCCCGCATAGAGGATGACGGCTGTATAGATACCGTCGCGGGAGGGGACGGGATCCGCAGCAGAAGCGATCAATTCAATTTCATCTACCGGCAGCTCCCCAGCGCCGGGCCGTTCATCGCCCGCCTCGATACTGCCGAGTGGACCGGGCGCGCCCAGACAGGTTTCATGATTCGCGAGGATCTCGACCCTGACTCAAAGTTCGCCGCTATGCTCTTCACCGACACCGGCCTCAGGGGGTTGCGCTACACCTTCCTGCGCAGAGAAACCAAGGGCTCGACCACGAGGACCCGCACCAGCGCTGAAAACCTGGACGCCCGCGGGGCCTGGATCCGCCTCGAATACACAGGTGGAGAAGCGATCGGCTCGCGATCGATCGATGGGGAGAACTGGGTTGAGTTGTACCGCATGGCAATGGACCTTCCTGAAACAGCCTATGTCGGCATCGCCTCCTCGGCCCAGGATCGCAATGACGATACCGAATTCGCCTCCTCCCTCTGCGACATCTCGACCGGAGAAGACCTCCCGCCGCCTCCCGTCGAACTCTGCTCAAACGGGATCGACGACGATGGCAACGGCCTGAGCGATTGCGAAGACCCTCAATGCAGCGAGCTGGCAGAATGCGCCGGGCCACCAGGGGTCCCCCTGGTGCGCGGAGATGCGAACTCCGACGGAAGCATCAACCTGACCGACGGTGTCATTCCCCTGCTCTACCTGTTCTCTGGAGGTGCCGCACCGGCCTGCATGGACGCCGCAGATGCAAACGACACCGGAAACATAGAGATCACCGACGCCATTATCATCTTCAGTTGGCTGTTTACCGGTGGCGCAGCGCCTGCTCCTCCATCGCCCACCAGCCCCGGATATCCCGCAGGAGATTGCGGCAACGACCGGACGGAAGACGGCATCGGCTGCGAGCAACAGGCTGCGACCTGCGAGTGAACCGGGACACCGGGAGCCTCAGTCGGTCTCGCCGCTGAGAGTCGCTGCGGTTTCCTCTGAAACCACCTGGTAGCCATCGGGCTCCATGCTGTAATCGCCACGGCCACTTGTCAGGCTCCTGAGCCCGGTGGCGTAAGCGGAAAGATTCCGCAAGGGCACCCGCGCCTCAACCTGCTTATCCTGCCCCTCATCACCAATCTGGGCGATGATACCGGCGCGGGAATTCAGATCACCAATCACGGAACCAAGATAGTCCTCCGGGGTGGTGACCACCACTCGCATGACAGGCTCGAGCAGGGTCAGGCCGCAGCTCTCTTCGGCTTCCCTTGCAGACTTGACGCCGCAAGCATAGAAAGCCAACTGGCTGGAGTCCACTTCGTGCATCTTGCCGTCGACGACGGTCGCACGAACCCCCTGGATCTTGGCGGCACGCTTACCGCCGGAAATACAATAGTCTTCAATCCCCTTGCGCAGGGATTTGATGAATTCTGCGGTTATTGAGCCGCCCTTGATCGTGTCATCGAATTCGAACTCCTCTCCCTCGATCGGTTCGAACTCGATCTTGGCGACCGCATACTGCCCAGACCCACCGGTCTGCTTGATATGCCTGCAATTGACGGTCCCCGCGCGCTTGAGAGTCTGCCTGTAGGAGACCCTGGGTTTCCCCGTGATCACGTGGAGACGGAAGTCGTCCCGGATCCGGTGAACAACCACCTCGAGGTGAAGCTCACCCATGCCCGACATAATGGTCTGCCCGGTCTCTTCGTCAGTTGCCACGCGGAAAGTGGGGTCCTCACGCGAAATAATCCCGAGAACCTCTCCGAGACGATCGCGATCAGCGGACGTCGAAGGCTCTACTGCCATCGAGATAACAGGGTTCGCAAACGTGGTGGAACCGTAGGCTATCTGGTTTTCCTTGGCGCAGAGGGTGTCGCCCGTCGCGCTCTTCTTGAGGCCGACGCAGGCAACGATCTGCCCTGCCTGGGCACATTCGATGGATTCCCTGGAGCCGGCATGAATACGATAGATCTGGCCAACCCTCTCATGCTTGCCGAGACGGGGGTTGAAGGCGCCCTTGCCGGCATGCAGGGTTCCTGAGAACACCCGGATGAAGGTCAGGTCACCAGTGGAATAATGGACTGTCTTGAAAACAATAGCGCCAAGGGGCTCAGCGGCATCCGGCGCGAAGGAAATAGGCTCCTCGGTCTTGGGAACAGCGCCTTCCACGGCGCCCATGTCGAGCGGATTGGGCAGGTAATCAACTGCCGCATCGAGCAACGCGGGAACACCCCTGTTGTGAAGAGCTGATCCAAGAAGGACCGGAACGAGCAGCCCTGCGATGGTCACCTCTCGAAGAGCTTTACGCACAAGCTTGGAATCAGGCTCGTGCCCTTCAAGGAGTACCTCGGTAAGCTCATCACAATGGAGGCTCAATGCGTCCAGGAGCTCGGCACGCCTGGTCTCTGCCAGCTCAAGTACCTCGGGGTCAATCGGCAGGCGCTCAAAAGCAGCGGGGTCGTCATCGTCCTGCGGGAACATAACCTGTTCCATCTCAACGAGATCGACAAATCCACTGAACTCAGGGCCTTCACCTACAGGAATCTGGATAGGGATCGCTTCAAGCGAGAGATTCTTCTTCAGGGAGAGAACAGCTTTATCAAAATCAGCTCCAACCCTGTCCATCTTGTTGATGAACGCAAGGCGGGGCACCCCGTATTTATTCAGCTGGCGGTTTACTGTTTCGCTCTGGGCCTGGGCCCCGGCAACAGAATCGATGGCGAGAATCGCTCCATCGAGAACACGACAGGAGCGCTCTACCTCTGCGGTGAAGTCAACGTGGCCGGGAGTGTCGATCAGATTGAATTCATAGCGCTTCCACTCAAAATAGGTGGCCGCCGAACCAATGGTGATTCCACGCTCTTTTTCTTCCTTCATGAAGTCCATGGTGGCCTCGCCATCATGAACCTCACCAAGCTTGTGGATCTTGCCACAGATCTTCAACATCCGCTCTGTGATGGTGGTCTTGCCGCTATCGATATGGGCTACGATCCCGATGTTCCGGATCCGCTCAGCCATGACTTTCTTACCTGCAACTGAAACACTCATAACTACCTGAAAAACACTTAAACCTTAAAATAAACGTAACCAATCCTATCCCGCCCCTTGCGGGAATATATTGACGCCCCCAGGCTCTGCCCTTGTCTTCTCTGATATCGACCGATTCCCTTTCCCAGTTAACCGTAACCGTTGGAAACCAGCCATTTTCACTACAAAGTCTCTGCAGCGTTCAAAGAAGCAGAAGGCCGAATTATAGGGCTCGAATCCGCAGCCTCAAGTTCTTTTATAAATTGTTTTATTATCGGGCGAATAAACGACTTAGAACCCGCAGGACTCCGTGGGATTTCAGACTTACCGCCGTACCCACAACCAAGGTCTTCTGACCCGGAATCGGGAAATATGCGGTACCTGTTTTTCCATCGACAAATGCCTACAATTTGAAAATAGCTGAGCATCGTCTATTTACTAATAATTTTGATACCAAGAGGCTCTTCCTTAAAAACAACCGGCATCTTCTACGGAAAAACAACCATGCCCTCCTTGTCATTACGCTTCCTTATGCTGGCCGCAACACTGCTGATCGCGCCAGTCGCCGTCGCTTTCGCCATCGACCCACTCCAGGAATGTTCCCGGCTTACAGACTGGACCCCCGCCAGCGTCACCGGTTTTGCACAAACCCGCAAAGCCGGAGCGCGACTACGGAGCTTCCTTGATTCAGCTAAGTTGAAACGAGTCCTGGACTCCAAGACTGGAAAGGCCTACCAGCAAAGCGCTGACTACCAGGAGATGATGGAGAACCTCTCCGGCATGGAGGAGGCGACGAGCCGCAAACCTCTCGACCTCTTCGATGATCTCCTGGGAATAGATGCCCTGCTTGCAAGCCGGCTCACCTTCACGGGCGGAAATGAGTGGCTGCTGCTGACGAGGGGGAAAAACAAATCAGCCCTTGAGGCGGGGCGAAAGGCCCTCGACGCAGCAATCAAGGCCAACATTGGTTTCCCCGTCCAGACAAAAAAAACCGAATACGAAGGTCACTCCATAGAGCAACTCGGCGAGGCCTGGTTCACCTTCCTCGGCGACATTCTCGCTGTTTCTAATTCTGAAAAAATGGTCGGAGAAGTGATCGATCTCGCCTACGGAAGAACTGAAAAATCCGCCAGCAAGTCGCCGGCATACTCAAAGGCGCCAGCCGATGACGATTTCCTCGCCCGGGCCACCATCAAGCCGAGCTTCATCCCGGGTATCGGCGCGGGGATAGCAGGGAAAGTGGACGAGCCGGCCGTCAGCCTGCTCCTGGGCGGAATCATGGGAGCCCTTCGCGGCTGCGAGCTGATGACCATCTCCCTTGACAGCAACTGGTCCGGTGTCGACCTCGGCCTTGTTCTTCATCCGGACGACAGGGGGATCGCCGAGAAATACTCCCCCTTCTTCCCGCAGACGGTCGACAGTGAGTTCGAATCCAACATCCGCAAACGGAAGATACTCGGCATGGTCAACCTGTCGAGAGACTTCTACCAATGGTGGGAATCCAGCGAGGAGTTCCTCAGCTCCAAAGCGGCTGGTGGGCTTGCGCTGGTTTCAGCTGCGCTCTCGATGTTCATGGGCGGCCTGAACTTCCAGGACGAGGTTCTTCCCGCGGTAGGTAAGACCGTTTCCCTCGTATTCCGGAACCAGGAAACAGGGGAAGGCAAACCTTCCCCCAGCCCCTCTATTCCGGGAGGAGCCCTGGTCCTTGGGTTGAAAGATGCCGAAAAGAAGGGGCGATCCTTCATCGTCGGGTTCAACAGCCTGGTCGGGATCATCAACTTTACCCGGATGCAGCAGGACTCCAATGCCCCGAGCATGCTGGTCAGGCCGGAAAAGGTTGCCGGGGTAGACTGCTACAGGGTAGACCTGGGGCTGCCTGCCGACCCCAAGGAG
>CAJWZY010000167.1 GCA_913050545.1 uncultured bacterium
GGGAACACCCGCCGCAGCAAGAACCTCTTTTGCCTGGTACTCGTGAATCTTCAAGAGAATCCCCAATCTGGGTTATGCCCGGCAAGGGGCGCTTACTTATCATTTCCTCCGCATAAGAAGCGTCGATTATAGGAAGGGGTCCCTGCACGACAAGCCGAAAAGCCCCCTCCCTGGCAAACAAAACAGGCAGAGGATTACCACAGCCGTCGGGACGACAACCGATAGCCGCGGGGCTTGCAGCTGAAAACTTTATCCGCGACTGGAGGAGGCTGTCTTCTTCTTACTGAGACGCTTCCTGAGTCGCTCGTAACCACGGCGGCAGACCTGGTTCGTGCGGTCAAGCTCTTTGACCACCTTCAGGTATTCCCTGACCGCCAGGACGTCCTCCCCCATCGACTCGTAGATGATCCCCATCATCGCACGCAAATCGGCTTCCAGGAGCCTGGTCTCCTTCAGCTCCGCGCTTGCTCCAAGAACCTGCAACCCCTGGCGCAGAGACACCACCGCCTTCTCGGGATTTTCCTGCATGCGGTAAACACGAGCATATTTCAGGTAGAGGCGAATACTCTCTTTTTCCAGCTCTTCCCGGATAGTAAGGGCTGTCCGATTGTGAGCGCGCCTCTCAAAAGGAAGACTGTCAAGCTGGGGAATGTCTGCTGCACCGAGAACCTGTATACCCCCCAGGGCCTCTCCTATCTTCTTCTCTGCCAGCAGGTAATTTTCCAGCGCTGATTGCACCTCGAGTTTCCGCTCGGCCTTGGTGAGCTCATTCCTCCCGGTGGCAATCCCCCAGTGGCAATCCGCGACCCCGAGTAACGCCGGCAGGCTGGATGAATCCAGCACCCTGCTGGTTTCATATTGCTCGAGTGCTTCTTTGAAATTACCCTGCAGCCGGAGAACATTGCCAAGCTCAAAGTGAATCCAGTGAAGGTCCTGCTCTGTCGCTTCCGGCAGAGAACTATCAATGAACCCCTTCAAAATCTCTGCGGCCTGCAGATAGAGCGAGTCTTTCTTCTGCTGCTCTTTCTCAATACGCGCCAGCTCCGAATAGAGCAACGTAGCGTAGCTTACGTGGGCCTTTAGAAAGCTGGGGTCCTTTCTGCGTGCTTCCCTCAGGTAGCTCGCCGCCCTGTCGTAGCGTTTTTCGGCCCAGAATTGATAGGCCTTCAGCCAGAAAGCCCGGCTCTCTTTACGGGCATCTGTCTCGATCTTGAGGTTGTTAAGCACCAGCAGTGACTTTGCACGCATTTGCTCCGAATTTTCCTTCCACCACTGCTTCCATTTCCCTACAGCCTCCGCCCTCGCTGCGGGAGTTCCATCTGCCCTGAAGCCGAAATTCTTCCTGGTCGAATCCCGCAGGACCCCTGCTGCCAGCGCCCGGATACGGTCCTCCTTCTCCCCTCCCATCTCAAGGGCTTCGATAAGAGTAGGGGCAGGAAAAAAGATCCTGTTCCTTACAAGCGCGACAGAGGTAACCAACTTCAACTCACCCCTGGATTCGTTATATAGATCGAGGAGAGCCTTGTTCTGGTTCAATCTTCGCAGGATCTCAACTGAAAGGGATCTCAGTCGAACATCTTCACCGGACCTGCTGATCAGGTACTTTGCAAGCGGCACAGACTCATCCACGAACTTCGGGTAAAGGACCTTCAGGAGTGATTCCTTTACCGCCAGGCTTCCGTAGACAAGCTCCTGGTAGATCTTGGGTTCGGCTGTTTCCATCTCGAAGGTCACGACCTTCTTAAGGTCATGAACCTGCAGGATGCGGTCAAGAGACACCATGAGCTTCGCCCGCGCTGCACCATCAACTCCTGCGAGGTCATCCCTGGCCTTCTGAATCTTATCGATTGCGAAAACACCGCAGCGAACAAGAAACTTCTCAGCCTGCTCAACAACAGCGGGCTCTCCCTTTGAGAGGATACCCAGGGCCTCATCCATCTCGCTGGAAAGCTCGGCTGTGTAATAATCCGAAGATGACTTGAGAACCTGGTTTCGGTAATGAACGCGCAGCACCTTGTCACGTCGATAGGTAACCTTCGCGCCATTGGCCAGCTCAATCCGGATCTCTACTCCTGTTTCCTTGATGATCTTACAGGGAACCCTGTGCTGGTTGACTTTGAGGACTACCAGGTCACTATCCAGTCTCTGTTGCGAATGCCTCCCTTTGAAGAATTCGATTTCCTCCACGTCAGCCTTCAGGATTCGCTTTGCCGCACCCCGGTACTCCAGCGAGATGGCATTGCCTCCCAATTCCACCACGCTGCCATACTGCACCGAGCCATCGACCAGGTGAACCTTGTCCAGCTTCAGAAGTGCCTTGGGACCAGAGTTCCCTGAAATCGTTTTCTTCTCACCTGGCGCTGAAGGGGCTGTGCCTGACGGACCAACCGCAGGACTGCTGTCCTTGTCCCCGTCGGTGGCCTGCTTAGCAGGGCTGTCCTGCGAGAATCCTGGTAAAGAAACTACGCTGAACGCCAATAGAAGGGGAAAAACGGCTCGCCTGTAACCGACCTGTTTTCCTGGCAATGGTATAAGCTCCAATTTTTACTTCAGCCCCGCTGCGGAGGCTTCTCTCTTCACATAAACAACTCCCGGCGAGACCTTTACGTCCTCTCCAAAAACACTGCCTGGAAAAGAGAGAACAAGCCAGCCTCGGTAGAATCAGGATCACTCCTGCCCTGCCGGCAATGTGAGATTGTAACTCTTTCATGCAACATGCAACAAGTAATCTTCCTAACCTTTACCTAATAAAGAACTTAAGTCCTTTACTGGAAAAGGGTTTGCGGCCCTAAAAACGGCGATTAATATACCTCGACTATGACAGAACCCCAGAATGCCCCTCCCGGCACCCAGCCCGCAAGTAACAATCCACAATGGATCGCCAATCTTCGCAAAGGTGACCAGGTAAATGCTGCGACCTACCTGGTGGAAATTTCCAACTTCAAACAGACCCGCAACCAGAAGTATTTTATTCAGATGAGCCTGCGGGACAAAACAGGGTCGCTCCGCTCCATCAAATGGGATGCGGATGAGGCTCTCTACACTTCCTTCTCTGTCGATGATTTCGTTCGGGTCAATGGACGGGTTGAAGAGTACCAGAACAACCGGCAGATCATTGTCGACCGTATCGAGAAGCTGCCAGCACACGACATTGCCTATGAGGATTTTCTCCCGGCCACTGAACGCAACCTTGACGAGATGGTTTCTGAATTAAGAGGCATCGTCGAGTCATTGGGTAACGTGCATCTCAAGGGACTACTGCAGGAATTCGTCAATGACGATGAGGTCCTTTTCGCGCTGAGCCGATGCCCGGCAGGAAAGAGCCTCCACCATGCTTTCATCGGGGGACTCCTCGAGCATATCCTTTCGCTCTGCAAGCTGGCCCGGAATCTTGCCTCCAATTACAGCCGCCTCAACCTGGACATGCTCCTGGCTGGATGCATTCTTCACGACATCGGGAAATGCAGAGAGCTCTCATTCCAGAAAAACTTCAGCTATACAGATGAGGGCCAGCTGATCGGCCACATCGGTATCGGCCTGTTAATGATCAACGAAAAAGCGAGAACACTCCCGGATTTCCCGGAGGAGCTGTTGCTTCAGCTGCAGCACATCATCGCCAGCCATCATGGGCTATTAGAATATGGGGCTCTCAAACGCCCCATGACCCCAGAGGCGATTGCCTTCCATTATCTCGACAATCTCGATTCCAAGATGGGCACACTCGACACTATCGAAAATGAGATGGGTGCCAATCCACAGTCCACCGCCAGCCCGGGCTCCTCGGCCTGGAGTGACTACAAACCCCACCTTGAAAGAAAACTGTTCTTCCCGGGAAAGGAAGCGGACTGACCGGGGCCTCTCCCTGAACTCAGACCTTGATCTCGAGTTCCGCCAGGACCCCCCGCAAAATATCGCGAGTCTCTTCCTTCGCATCTACCAGCGGAAGGCGAAACTCTCCTTCGATCAATCCCTGCATCTCCATACAGGTCTTGACGGGGATCGGGCTCGTCTCAATGAAGAGGGACTTCATCAGCGGATAGAGTTGGTGGTGAAGCGCTGCGGCAGCTGCAAAATCGCCTGCAGCCGCAAGGTGTACCAGCTCGGCCATGCGGGAAGGAACTACATTCGCGGCAACCGAAATAACCCCCCTGGCACCTACTGACATCAGTGCGAGAGTCAGGGAGTCATCACCGCTGAGAACGGTAATATCACACTCTGCGAGGATCTCTACGGTCCGATCAACCGAACCACTGGCCTCCTTGACTGCGACAACATTCTCAATAGAGCTGAGCCGGGCAACCGTCTCCGGTAAAAGATCAATACCTGTACGCCCCGGCACATTGTAGAGGACGATAGGAATAGAGCACTCTTCAGCTATTGCTGCGAAATGTCTGTAGAGCCCCTCCTGGGGAGGCTTATTGTAATAGGGGGTAATCACCAGCGCTCCATCCGCACCAGCAGCCTGGGCTGATTGGGTCAGGCTGATCGCTTCACTGGTAGAATTAGAACCCGTTCCGGCAAGAACAGGAACCCTCCCTGCCGCTCTCTGGATAACGAACTGGATGACAAGCTCATGTTCGCTATGAGAAAGAGTAGCCGACTCCCCGGTAGTTCCACACGGCACCAGGCCATCAGTCCCCGCCTCGACATGGTAATCGACCAGGGAACCAAGCCTTTCGAGGTCGACCTCGCCATTTTTAAACGGCGTTACAAGGGCTACGTAGGATCCGTTAAACATCGCCGGTCTCCGTGAAAACGTGCTGGTGACTCTCCCCCACCCAAGGCGTTGCATTATAGGGGTGGCTGTTGCACAGGTCCATCAATGATGCCTGTTCCCCCTAACCGGTACTGACAAGTCCCAGACCTTGCGCTGGAGCGGGAAACAGCTCACTGCTCACCCATCGCATCCCGGATCACACCACAGATTTTCTCGCAAAGCTGTTCCACCAATTGCTGTTGGGGCCCCTCCAGCATCACTCGCAGCAGCGACTCAGTACCGGAATATCTGAGCAGCACCCTCCCCTCATCGCCGAGTTGAGCCTCGACATTTCCGACGACTTCCTGCAGTGCTCCAACCTCCTCAAGCGGCAGTCGCTCAGACACCCTCACATTCTTCAGAACCTGTGGATAGCTGGTCATGACCCTGGCCGCCCTGTCGAGGTCGAGGTCTCGGTCGCGGAGAAAATCCAGCAGCTGAATCGAGGCCAGGACCCCATCCCCGGTAGAGGAATGATCCATAAAGATAAGATGCCCTGACTGCTCACCGCCAACCGGATGCCCTCCCTCTCTCATCTGGCTGTATACGTTCCTGTCCCCCACCGGTGTTCTGAGCAGTTCGATTCCAGCCTCTCCAAGAGAGCGTGCCAGGCCGATATTAGACATCACGGTACCGACCACCGCCTTCGCGGGCAGCTTTCCCGCAGACTGGTAGTACCGACCCGCCAGGGCAAGAACGACATCTCCATCATAGACATTC
>CAJWZY010000168.1 GCA_913050545.1 uncultured bacterium
AGTAAAGGAGGAACAAGCAGAGGTAAAGCTCAATACAACCCTGCGCCCGATTGATCTCGAGGCGAGCAACAAGGAGATCTCCTACCTCTCCTGGAAGCAGCTGCGCTCACAGTTCAAGCGGCAGAACTACCACCGCCACCTTGCAGTCAAGCTGCACCACCACTTCGCCTTCCCCCTGGCCCATATCCTCCTGCTCTTCCTCGGGCTGCCCTTTGTGCTGAAGCTGGAGAACCGCAGCATCTTCCTGGGACTGGTGGCGAGCTTCCTGATCGGGGCGGCCTTCTACCTCGTCACCTCGGTCTGCGCCAGCATCGCCATCGACGGCAACTACTTCTCACCGACCCTCGCGGCGTGGTTTCCCATCATGCTCTTTGGCGCACTCGGGCTCACGCTCTTTGACAGCATCCCCACCTGAGCGGTGAACTCAGCCCTCGGCGGCTTCACCTTCGGCGGCTTCACCTTCGGCGGCTTCACCCTGCTCCCCGGCTCCCTCTTCGCCTGCAGCGCCCGATGAAATCTTCACGAAAACTTCGCGCAATTGAGCGGTAAGTTGAGTCAGGTAGGTTGCCTCCTGCTCCTCGAGGTTCCCCTCTGTCTTCTCCTGGAGAACAGCCAGCATGTCGATGGAATAGGCTGCGGCCTTGAGATCGACCTGGGGCTCCTTGGTAAACGGATTCGGTACCAGCCCGAGAGAAACCTGGGCGCGCATCGAGAGCTCCTGGAGCAAACCGGGAAAAGACGCCGGTGGAAGCTCGTAGTCCGCTCCCTCGGAGGATTCACCCTGCTCGGGTTCGGAGGCCTCTTCTTTGGCTTCTTCTTTGGCCTTTGCGGCGATCTCCTCTTCGAGAGCCTGCTTTTCGGCCTCGGCCTTCTTCTTCCAATCCTCATCAACGATGATTTTTGGCGGTTCGTCTTTTTCTTCTTCGGACATTTCTACCTCGGTTCTGTCTCAGTCGGTTTTTATCTTTTCAGCATTGCTGTCGTTGTCAAAATCTCCCTTATAGACCAGGCTTGCCCGTACGAAATCCCTGAAGAGCGGATGGGCCTTGACCGGACGAGACTGGAATTCGGGATGGAACTGGCAGGAGACGAACCAGGGGTGATCGGGAAGCTCAAAGATCTCAACCAGGTTGCCATCCGGTGACAACCCGGAAAAGACCCCCCCGGAATCTTTAAACTGCTGGCGGTAGGAATTATTGAATTCGAACCGGTGCCGATGGCGCTCATGAACCTGCTCCAGTCCGTAGGCCTTACTGGCAAGAGTTTCATCTGCGAGGTCGCACGGATAGGCGCCCAGGCGCATGGTGCCGCCCTTCTCGGTAACCTCGTTCTGGTCCTCCATCAGATCGATCACAGGATGTGGCGTATCCTTGTCGAATTCGCTGGAGTGGGCGCCCTCGAGCCCCAGGACATTGCGTCCGAACTCTATGCACGCACACTGCATCCCCAGGCAGATCCCCAGGAAGGGAATGGAATTCTCCCTGGCGTAGCGGATCGCGCTGATCTTGCCCTCGATGCCCCGGTCGCCAAAGCCGCCCGGCACCAGGATCGCCTTCGAACCCGCCAGTAGCTTCTCGGCTCCTTCCTTCTCGACCTCCTCAGAGCCCACCTTGCGAAACTTCACCCGGGCATGGTGCGTAATCCCGGCATGGGTGAGCGCCTCGTATATGGACTTGTAGGCATCGTGAAGCTCGATGTACTTGCCGACGATGGTAACCTCTGTTTCGTGGGACAGATCATGACAGACGGTATCCACCATGGATGTCCACTCACTCAGGTCTCCATCTCCCTCGGGTATTCCCAGGTGTTTCAGGACCAGGCTGTCGACCTTCTGCTCCCGCAGAACGAGGGGGACCTCGTAGATGGAATGATCCACGTCCCGCTCCTCGATCACCGCCTCCAGCGGCACGTTGCAGAACAGCGAGATCTTCCTGCGGTGCTCCTCCTCCATCACCTGCTCGGTCCTGCAGATAAGAATATCCGGCAGGATACCGATCTCGCGCAGCTTGCCAACCGAGTGCTGGGTAGGCTTGGTCTTGACCTCCCCCGATGCGCTCAGGTAAGGCAGCAGCGTCAGGTGGATAAACATGACGTTCTCACGGCCCTTCTCGAGCCCGAATTGCCGGATAGCCTCGAGGAAGGGCTGCCCCTCGATATCGCCCACTGTGCCGCCGAGCTCGCTGATGACGACATCCACATCCTCGTCATCCATGTTCTCGATGCATCTCTTGATCTCGTCGGTGATATGGGGAATCACCTGGACCGTTGACCCAAGGTAGTCGCCACGACGCTCCTTGGAGATCACCTTATTGTAGATCTTGCCGGTCGTGTAATTCGAATCCCTGGTCAGCTTGGCGTTGGTGAAGCGCTCATAGTGGCCGAGATCGAGGTCGGTCTCGGTGCCATCCTCTGTGACATAGACTTCTCCATGCTGGTATGGGCTCATCGTCCCGGGATCGACATTGATATAGGGATCGAGCTTCTGAAGCCCGACCTTGAGCCCGTGACTCTCCAGCAACAACCCGATAGCCCCGGCGGTAAGCCCCTTGCCAAGCGATGAAACCACTCCCCCAGTAACAAAAATATACTTGGTCATTGAATCACTCATAACACCGGCAGCTTAAAGCCACACCGGCTCTCAAACCATCTCAATTAGCACCAACCAATCACACCCATCACGGTTCATTTGAAACCGCAATGTCTTCGCTTCTTCGCCGCTCCTCTTCGACGAAACGAGTGTACTCTTCTTCGGTGTCAATTCCCATATGCTCTCCTGCAGCTTTTCCAATTCTGATGGTATAGCCGTTGTCGAGAGCTCGGAGTTGCTCGAGCCGTTCGCGGCGTTCAAGGGCCGTCGGCTCAAGCCTTGAAAAATGAAGCAGGAACTCCCTGGTGTAGGCATAGACCCCTATGTGTTGCACCCACTCGACTCCCTCGCCGGCCTCTCCTGCAGGGGCCTGCGGAACGGGTGACCGACTGAAGTAAAGAGCTTTTCCATCGACGCTTACGACGGCCTTCACGATGTTGGGATCCTTAAACCCCTCAAGGTCGCTGCGCCCGGCTCCAAGGGTGGCCATGACGGTTCCGGGCTGCTCCCCGGCACCCTCCCCCTGACCCTCAAAGAGCCCCAGCAGGGTCTCGATGTCTGTATGCGAGATGTAAGGCTCATCTCCCTGGACGTTGATGATGATTTCTTCGCTGAGGTTTTCTGCCACCTCTGCCACCCTATCGGTCCCGGAGCGGTGCTCTGCGGAGGTCATCTGCGCCTCTGCACCAAAGCCGGCACAGGCATCGAGAATCTCCTCGCTGTCGGTGGCGATCACAACTTTGCTGATACCAGGACAATCAACCACTCTCTCCCAGACATGCTGGATGAGGTACTTGCCCGTCTGGCGGGCCAGGATCTTGCGGGGGAACCTCCGGGAACCCAGGCGGGCTGGTATAACGACCGCGGCTGTCCTGTCGGGAGCAGGCACGTTACAACTTCCTGGGAAACGGGGTTAAAAAACGGGGGCGCAAGGGAATGCCGGACCCTCGAAAAAAGCAAACTATCAGCGCCCGGCCCGATTGTCAAATGAAGGCAGGCGGCAGTCCCGCCAGGGCCCGGAACTCCTCAGGCCTCGATGGTCTTCTCCTCATCAATCCTGTCGAGGCACTCGCCGTAGAACTCGAGCGTCTCATCCACCATCGGATCCAGTACGAACTCCTTCTCTACCCAGCTGCGCGCGCTCTCACCGATTCGCGAGATCTCCCCGGGATTCCTGATGAGCTCGAGAATCTTTGCAGCCAGCGCCTCGACATCTCCTTCAGGAAACAGGAGGCCTGTCTCGCCATCCTTTACCAGGTGGAGCATCTCTCCAAGGCCACTGGTGATCAGCGGCCGCCCCATCGCCATGGATTCGATGGCGGTAACTCCAACCCCTCCCTTCAGCACCGGCATGGCGATGATGTCAAAGAGCCCATAGAGTGCCTGGCGACCGGAGATATGTGGAGAGAAGGTGACATTGAGCTCCAGGCCCAGGTCCTTCACCAGGTCATGAAGCGAAGCCGCGGTCTCCCCATCTCCCACAATCGCGAAATGAGCCTGGACACCCTGGTCGAGCACCAGCCTGGCCGCCCTGACCAGGAGGTGCTGGCCCTTCTCCTCGCTCAGCTGGCCAATGCAACCTACAACCGGGAGCCGGTCCTCAGCGGGTGTCCAATAGCCGTTCTTCCCCGGCTTGAAAGCCCCAAGATCTATCCCCCTTTCAATAACCCGCACCGCGCTCTTGTCCATGTCGAGCTCGTTGACGAGTCCCTCACGAATAACCTCGTTGGCGGCAACGGCTCCGCAGAGGTATTCCTCACGCAGGGGGCGCGCCCGCGACCCCGGGCGCGTATGGACGGTAAGCACCGCGGGTTTGCGCAGGCGTCCCATGATCTTCCTGCCAAAGGGATAGCTCCTGAGGCTCTGAACATGGATGAGGTCGGGATCGAAGGTTTCGAGATAGCCCAGCAGCTTCCTCATCGTCAGCGGGTTGAAGCTGGCCTCGTAGGTTTCGATGGAGCGCTGGCGGAACTCCTCGATCAGCTCCCCCCCTCCCGTACACAGCTGCACCTCGTGCCCGCGCTCGACAATAGCCGGCGCCAGGTCGAGCGAATAGGAGGTCGCGTTCGAGTAATCGACTCTCTCGTTGAGGAAGAGGATTCGCATGATTCAATCGCACACCACAGCAGGACCACGACCTGAAGCCGATAAAAACAGGGAAATCAGGCCGATTCCAGCCCACTGCAGTAAAACAGCGGCGATCCGACCATCTCCGTACGTTTTGGAATAAGCGAAGGCGGCGGCAAAATCCAGCCTGAAAGGAGATCAAGGTCGCCGGCAGCCTTGCTTTTTTCGAGAATCACTCTTCAATAGTCCTTTTAAACCCAATACCTGCAAGCAGGACAAGCCATGAGTTTTGATACCCGCCATAAGAGCAAAGTGATTCTGGACGGCGTCGACCGGGCCGGCGCCCGGTCCATGATGAAGGCGATCGGGTTCAGCGACAGGGACCTCTCCCGGCCCCAGGTCGGGGTCGCCCACTGCTGGATCGGAACCATGCCCTGCAACTTCAACCACCGCGAGGTTGCCACGCAGGTCATGGCCGGCGTCCGCGCCGCCGGCGGAACCCCGATCGAGGTCAACACCGTCTCGGTGACCGATGGTATCACGATGGGAACAGAGGGTATGAAGGGCTCCCTGGTGAGCCGCGACCTGGTGGCCGACTCCGTCGAATTGGTCGCCCGCTCCCATATGTTCGATGCCCTGGTGACCATCTCCGGCTGCGACAAGACGATTCCCGCCATGGTCATGGCGATGGCACGGCTCGATATTCCCAGCGTCATGCTCTATGGAGGCTCGATCAACTACGGCGAGTACAAGGGAAGGCGCCTGACCATCCAGGACACCTTCGAGGCGATCGGCGCCTACAACGCCGGCAAGATCAGCA
>CAJWZY010000169.1 GCA_913050545.1 uncultured bacterium
GCCTTGTTGACCAGCGCCGTGATTTCTTTGCGGGGGGAGAGGATGGGCCGTACCTGGGCGCCGAGCATCGCCGCGAGATCATCCATTGGATGGAAATCGAGCGGGTCGCAGGTCGCCACGTCAAAGCCGTTGTCGTCTGAGTTGATGCAGACGAGGTTGTAGGCTCGTGCGAACTGGGCCGGTACCTTCTGGGTAAACACCTTGGGCACCTCGATGCCCTCGAGATCATCCTGGAAGGGGAGGCGCAGGCTCTTGGCGAGGATGTCCAGGAGCGTCTCCTCGGAGATATACCCCTTGTTCTTCAGGACCCGGTCAATCGGCTGCCCGCTGTCCTTCTCGATCTCCCGGCATTCCTCGAGTTGCCTGTCGTCGATGAGGCCTTCAGAGATCAGGGTGTCTACCAGGCTGAGTTTCATGGTTGCAAACTCGGTTGTTATTTTCCAGGTTGGCGGGATTCTGCCGTTGATTCCCGCAGATTCTTACGATGGTGGGCCGTGGTTGTCTTTCCTTGCCCACCTCTCATGATTTCTTGCTTTAGATAGCTGTCGCTGCTTTCAGTTGTTTCTTTTTGCCGCTCCTCGAAGATCGAGTCTGAGGGGAAGGAACCAGCTGTTCCCCGAGGGATTTACCCTCAGGCCGCGTTTCTTCCAGGCCGCCGGGATCGCCCCGGGGGCAACAGGCTCAGGCCTGGGAATCTTCGGTGACGGGGGCTCTTCAAAGGGGGATCCGTTCTCCCGGTTCGCACCCCGTGGGGGAGTTGGCGGCAGGGCGGTAGTTTCATTGCCCCTGCCTGTATTGTCTTCCTTGTGGGTGCCACGGTAGTTTTCCTGTGCATCCTTTACCCGTTTGCGGAGCTCTTCGTCGGTGGAATCGTCTGCATTACTGCGCCGGAAGACATCAGGGGCATCGCGGTCTGTTTTCACATCGGCCTTGGGAGGTTTCGGGGGCAGCTCGAATTGAGATGTAATGGGATCTCCCTCCGAGGAGGAGGCTGCTTTTTCCAGTGCCTGGTCGGTAAGGTTGGCGAGGTCCTTGAAGTTCTCGTCTGTCAGGATGTGGGCGCGAAGGAAGATATAGAGATTGGTCACGCTGACAGATCCACCCTCGGTTCTGAAGAGTTTTCCGAGGAAGGGGATGTCGCCCAGGAGGGGGACCTTTTCAACGACCTTGGCCTTGCTTTCCCTCGTCAGGCCACCGATGACGTAGATCCTGTCGCCGGCGATGGTGACAGATGAGGTGATCGAGTTGGTTGTTTTAGGCGGCAGGACGTTGTTGGTTTCTATCTGGGAGAATTCTGAAACCTCCAGCCCAGCCTCGAGAAAGACGGAGTTCTCGGAGTTGATGGTGGGGAAGATGTCGAGCGTGATGCCGGCCTCTTCACCCTGCTGCGAGGTGGTGGTCGAGGTGTTGACCGTCGCCGTGTTCACCACGTAGCGGGTCTCGGTGATATTGATCGTACTCTGGACATTATCATCGGCGAGGATGAAAGGAGTGGCCAGGACCTTGGAGTCGCTGTGAGTTTTCAGGAACTGCACCAGGAGAGGGAATTTACCCCTGTCCATCAGCGCGACGACTCCACCGGCGGGGGGGGTGGTCAGATCGAATATCCGGTTGAAGTCCTCGTTGTTGATTCCGCTGAGACCGAAGGACTGCTCGAACAGGATCCGCGCGGAACGGTCATCGGGATCCCCGGCAAGCAGCTCGATGGTGTAGTTGAGTCCGCTCTGCTGGGAAACCTGCACAAGGGCGGCCTCGAGGAACACCTGGCGTCGCTTGACGTCGATCTGGTCGAGGATATGGAGGATTTCAGCATAATCCTCCGGCTCGGACTGGATGATCAGCGAATTGGTTTCTTCATGGGGGACAATCATTGTCGGCAGCATGCCTGCTCCTGCCGGATTCCCTGAAATGCCGGAAGTACGGCCGGTCGTTCCGCCGAGGGATCCCCTTGAGGTCGTGGTCGTGGCCCGGCCGGGCGTACGGGTACGGCTCCTGGCTGAGGTTCCCAGTCCACGGGTTCCACTTCGGGAGCCGCTGGATGAACCGAGGATATCGGAGATGACGGGGGCGACGTCGATAGCCTTCAGGTAGCGCATCCGGTAGATCTGGGTCTTGAGCCTCCGGAGGTCGAACCTCGTATCGAGCTCACGTACCAGCATGTTGATATCTTCAAGGTCAGCTATCGTGTAGGTGGTGATGATGATCTTCTGGGTGCGGGGGTCGGCAATGAGACTTGTTTCGAACTCGGCGGCTCCACCGCGCAGGAGACTGGAGGAGGTGCGACTGGCGCTCGAGCTCGAGGTGGTGGGGCGGGTGGTCGTCCTCGAGGGAGTCCGCCCGGCCCTGTTCTGCTGCAGGAAGCTCTCGATGATGGAGACGAGCTCCTGGGCATCGGCCTCCCTGGCCTCGATGATATGAACGATCCGATCGGGATTTTTCTGCTCGACATCGATGATCTTCAGCAGCTTGACAATATAGTCAAGCAGCCCGAACTTGGCCGTTACGATGATCGTCTGGGTGCCCTTGACTTCCGCGACGTTGAATCCCGAGTTCCGGGTGCTTCCCTTTGACTGGGTTCCGGTCGCCAGGGTGTTGAGTGACAGGATCGCATCGGCGGGAGCGACGTGATCGAGCTGGAAAACCATGGTCGCCAGCTCATCGGAAGAGAGACCGAGGTCTCCTTTCTTCAGCTGGCTGTCCATCTGGGTGGCGCCGCTGGCCCCGACCTTGATGACAGGGTTTTCCTTTACCCCGCCCTGGGCCTGGGAGGTCGCGGTCGAGCTGATCGTGATGATCTCCTTGCCGGTTGAGAGCTTGCGCCGCACGAGCTGGAAACCATTCGCATCGAGGATCGCCTTGACGATCTCAAAATCGGCGAGGTAGATCGGAGCGGTAATGTTGATCATCTGGCCCTGGCGGGCAGATGCTCCTGCAGGGCCACCGCTGAGAATCACGGTCAGGCCGGTGAAGTCAGCGAGAAAACGCAGGAAGTCATCGAGTGGGATCTGGCCTTCGTGAATATCGACACGCTGGTTGAGATATTTCGCGTTCGGAGTGAACTCCTGCTCGTTTTCGTTACTCGCCTCAATGGTGATGGCGCCGGCCTTGGCCTCGGGAGCTTTCCCGTCAGCGGGAGTTTCTTTTTCGGGTTCGATTGCAGGTGCCGTGGGATCTGTTTTCGCAGTCGTGTCCGCTGGTTTTGCAGGGGCTTTTTCCCCGGCAGCCTGGGGTTTCTCAGCAGCTTTTTCGTCTGCGGGCTTTTCTTCAGCCTGCGGTGCTGCGGGAGCTTTCGGTGCAGCGGGGGCCGGCTCCACCGGAGCCTTTTCCTGGGCAGCCGGGGCCTGGTCACCAGCTTTTTCCTGGTCGTCCCCGGCCTTGGGGTCCGCCTGGGCAAGCAGGAAACCTCCACGGCGCAGCATGGCTTTTTCCCCTTCCGGGGCTTTGGCGATTCTTCTTCCCTTGAGATCCTGGAAGCGGTTGTTCTGAGAGAACAGAGGGATGCTTCCTGAAGTAAGGAAGAGCGTTGTCAGAAGCAGGTAGATTTTGATTTGTTCGGCTTTCATGGTTTCAGCGAATCCGAAGGAAGTTATTGCGAGTGGGGGATTTGAAGAAGAGAAGGAAGACCCTTAATAGTAAAAAGCAAGGGCCGTGCCAAGCTTCTCCATTCCCTTGACATAAGTCCTAAGTTAATATATTGAAATGCTTTATATTTTTCCCAACTGCGCCCTGAGAGGGGCTTTAGTTCGTTTTCCCAAACCCTGAGTGTTTTGTAATCGAACACTCCTGTGCCCGGATCCTTGAGGTCCCGGGTCTTTTCAGATCGGAATAACTACCCGGGGGTCTTTAAGTTAAGCGCAGAAAGATTCGCCATGGAGGGGGCCTGGTTTCCCTAAGTGCAGCAAAAGTAACAACCCGGCGGGTGTTAGCGGACCTTTTCAGGGGGCTTGTCCAGCTTTATCAGGCTGTCAAGGACCCTGGCGGAGAGCTGCTGGTTTGCCCGGTAGAGGAGATGGTTTCCGGGAGCGACAACCATGTGAAGCCGGTCGCGGTCTTCCGCCGGGAGTTCTTTGAGAACTGCTTCCTGGAGCCTGGCGGCCCTGCGATGGAGAACCTTGTAGGAGCTGAGACGTTCACGGGCTTTCTCTGCGTCGGCGATGGATTTCTCCGCAGCCTCCAGGGCAGCCTGCAGCCATTTTCTGTTCGGGGACCAGAGCAGGATTTTTCCGGTCCTGTTATCGGCCAGTGTCACCATTCTTGCTGACCCGGGCTCAAGTCCGGCATTCAGGGTGGCAACGTAATTCTGTACAGCTATCCAGGCCTCGTCGAATTGCCGCGTCGCGACCAGAAGGACTTTTTTGTACCGCAGGTTCTCCGGCTTCCAGTCCGCCTGCCTGGAGGCGACCAGCAGCTCACCATGCTCCGGGTGGTCCCATGTATGCAGGTAGAAGGACTGGGAGGCCAGCAGGATCCTCAATTCGGCCAGGCCTACAGGTTTTTTGCTGAACTCCTTCGAGATCGTTATTTTCTCGTCGTTCAGTTGCCGGTTCTCGACCTTGACCGGGAGTCCATGGAGTTTTCCTGCCAGTCTCAGGATGCCTGGTGCGCGGTAGGAGCCGGCCTGTGGCAGGACGATCGTTCCGGGCGGGTCGTTTTTTCCCCCGGCCTGCGCGGGCACCTGCAGGGCCCACAGCAGCAGGCAGAGCACCACAACCCGGGATCTCAGGTGGCAAAGGGCATCAGGCGTCATAGTTCTTCAACTTTGAGTAGAGTGTGCAGCGTTCGATGCCAAGCAACTCCGCGGCTCTCTTCTTATTTCCCCCGGTATGTTCAAGAACCTTGAGGACATGCCGGCGCTCGAGCTCCTGGAGGCTTACGGGTTCCCAGCTGCCCATTCCCGGCAGGCTTGATTTTTCCGGAAGGATGAGATCTTCAGGACGGATTTCCCTGCCATCGCCCAGCACCAGGGCGCTCTCCACCACATTCTTGAGCTGGCGGACATTGCCGGGCCAGCTGTAGTTCACCAGCTTTTTACCGGCCCTCTTGCTCAGCTTTTTTGGGCGTCCACCGGCCGGGTTGCTGGCAATGAAATGCTCTGCAAGCAGGAGGATGTCTTCTGTTCTTTCTCGAAGCGGTGGCATGACAACGTTGAGCACATTGAGGCGGTAAAAGAGGTCCTCTCTGAATTCCTTGTTGTCGACGGATTCCTGCAGCTTCCTGTTTGTTGCGGCGATAATCCTCACATCGACCTCAATCGGGGTCGTTCCACCCACTCTCTCAAAGCAGCGCTCTTCCAGCAGGCGCAGGGCTTCGCGCACCACTTCACTCACGGAGTTGTACATGCCAGTGGCAACCTTTTGTTTTATATAGTTTTCCCCAGCATGTTGTGAACAAAGAATTTTTATTTGGTTTATTTAGATAATTATAAAAATATTTTTTTATATCCTTTTTACTTAATATTGTATCCTTTTTAAAAA
>CAJWZY010000170.1 GCA_913050545.1 uncultured bacterium
ATCTCCTCTGGAGAGGAGTTCGCGAAGCTCGGGGCGGTAAGGCGAATCTCCATGGTTACGTTTTCGTCAAGGTTGGAGAGGTTGGAGAATTCCTGGGAGAGGATCTTCGCCCCTGCGAACTTCCTTCCCAGGGCTTTTTCCAGGAGGGTCTTGCGCTGGGCCTCGAGCTCGTAGTTGCTGCGCAGGAAGACGGCGAAGTCTCCTTTTGCCTTCATCCGGATGGTGATCTCAGCGGAGCCATCTGCGCCGAGGGCGATGTCCCACTCCTCGTCCACAGAAAGATCTTCCGGCCTGTTCCAGGGGATCTGCTGCACCAGCTCTCCATCATCCCGCACGATCAGCACCTGGGCGCCGCGGTCCATCGACGGCAACTCCTCGACGCTGTGGAAGGAGGCTGTTCCATCGAGGTAAAGTTCGGGCCTGTCTCCTGCAGGGGGGAGGTAGGTGATGCAGTGGTTGAAGTGGTTGACCATCGGCAGGGAGAGGTCCTCTTCGCCCCTGGAGCGGTTGGCGAAGATCAGCACCGGGTGGGCCTTGATGTCGACCTTGTCGAGCATGACGCACAGCAGCGTAGCCTTGTCTTTGCAGTCGCCGAAGCGCCGTGCGAAAACCTTGGAGGCGTTGTAGGGCTTGAAGCCATGGACCCCGAATTCCCAGGCGTTGTAGCGAATATCGGTGACCACGAAATTGTAGAGAGCACGGATCTTCTCGAGCTCCGTGTCCTTGCCGGAGACGAGCTCTGCTATCTTCCTGTCCAGCTCGGGGCTGCTCTCGAACTGCTTGCGAATCAGGTTGCTGTACCACTTGTTGAAAGCTTCCCAGTTCTCGAAGGTGGAGATCTCCAGCAGTGGCATGATCTCCTTCGCCCAGGGCATGCCGGGTTCGGAATCAGTCTTCGGGATCCCCTTTGCTGTCCAGGTGTAGGTCTTCACCTCCTCTGCCGGGTTGGTCTCGAGCGCCGGGGTTGCCTTCATGTTGCGCTGGTGGAAGAAGAACTCGCGGTCGGCAGGTACGCGCAACTTGAAAACCTTTTCGGTTGTTGCCAGGCTGTTGCGGAAGATCTCGCGGCGGCCGAAATAGTCCCCGAAAAAGCTCTGCTGGATGTCCTCCTTGATGGATTGGACCTCGATGATGTCACCCGCTGAGAGGGGAGGGAGATCTACCGAGCCCCGGCGCCAGGTCTGGGTGGCAGAGGCTCTCCTGCTGAAGCGGGGGAGCTTGGCATCTTCGTTGGTTCCATCTGGATGGTGAACTCTTGCCAGCTTGAATTCGAGGACCTGCTCCCCCTGGGAGAAGGTCGCGGAAAAGCGGTCAAACATCGAGATGCCACGATCGTTCAGCACCTGGATCATCGTCTGGGAAAATTCCCGGGAGGTCCCGTCCTTGTTGACCTCCACCGCTGTGAGCTCGAGGAGGATCCGGGCCGCTTCGCCACTTTCAGATTTGTAGTTTTCAGCATGGGCAGCTGCCGCCAGCCTGGAGCCATCGCGCTGGAACTCATCTTCGAAGGGCTTCTCCTCGCTCCTGAGGAACTCGATTCTTTTCCTGAGGTCAGGCAGGTTGGGTTGCAGCTCCAGTGCCCTGTCCCAGGCCTCGAAGGCTCTCTCTTTTCGGCCGGTTTCCCAGTAGGCCCGGCCAAGCTTCTCCAGCAGGGTATGCTCTTCGGGGTGGATTTCGAGAGCTGTGAGGTAGAGCGATGCGGCTGCGGAGTGGTTGTCCCTGCCCTGCTCGATCCGGGCCAGGCGCAGGAGCGCATAGGTGCTGTATGGTGAAAGAAGGACACCTTCCTGCAGCAGTGAGATGGCGGCCTTGTAATCGCCTTTCTGCAGCAGGGCGCTGGCGAGGCTGGTTCGAAGGCCCTGGTTTAAATGGCTGCGCTTGAGCAGCCCTTCGAGGATCTTGATCTCTTCGTCCTGGTTCCCGGCCTGGGCGAGGCGGAAGGCCCGCGCAAGAAGGGCTGTGGGTGAGGCCGGGTCAATCGCCCCTGATTTTTTCTCCTCTTTGCGGCGCCGGTCGGGAAAGCCGAGCTTCTCTTCAATCCGGGATTCGATGGTGACGGCTTTCAGGAGGTCCGGATTGATTTTTCGCGCTCGGGCAAGGTGGAGCCTGCAGCGCTTCGTATTTGAGAAGGTGTTGAGATAGTATTCGGCAAGTTTGAGCGAGGCGAGGGCGGCGCCGCGTTCCTCGGCGGCGAGCATTGCCTTTCGCCAGTTGTTGTCATCCCGCTGGGCAGCTATGGATGTGTCCGAATGGTAGCTGCCGGCTAACTGGAAGTGATACTGGGCCGGCTTGTTGTCGATCTGGATGGCCTTGCGCAGAAGTTCTGTGTCGGGGTGCTCGTCGGAGTCGTGAGCTCCCTGGAGGTACACGAGCGTTCCCAGCAGGTAGTGTCGCCTTGCCGCCCTCACCAGCAACAGTGGATCACCTGCGATTCTCTTTCTCAGTGTCGCTATGGGGCCCAGCGATGAAGCTGTGGGCTTCCTGGGTTCAGCGAAATCTCCCTGTGCCTCGAGATTCCTGAACCTGCCAAGTTCCCCGGGCCCAGGCATCCCTTCCTGCCATCCACTCGCTGGTTTCCCATCAGGTGCTGTGATCCTGGCGGAAAAGCCCCATTTTCCTTCTGACTCGCCAATCTTTACCAGGAGGCAATTCCAACCTTTCTTCAGCGGCAGGTCGATTACAGACTGGTCGAAGAAGTATTCCCGTTGCAGGTCTTCGGAGGCGATAAGTTTTCCGTTGAGCCAGGTCCTGTAGCTTTCATCGCTGCCCAGCCTGAGGGAAAGATCCTGGTCGGAGCCGGAGTTGATGAAGGTGACCGCATAGGCCAGCGCCTCATCCGCAGGCCGCATCATTGCATTGAAGTCGACATAGCCTGCCAGCAGCTGGCGCGGCAGGTCTCTCCAGTTGACTTCGCGAACCTTTCCCATGGCGGCCTTTTCGAGGTCGATGCCTTTTTCAGGTTCATAGGTGGTCAGGAACCCGGTTCCTCTCTCGTTGTCGAAAGGGCCGATGATGCTCCACTTGCCAAGCTGACCGAGACTGTCCCAGTGGCGCTGGGCCTCGGCCGATGAGCCGGTTGCATTCAGGGTCAGCCAGCCTGCTCCGTAAGTGGCGAGGGCGCTCACGATGGGCTCGATCTCGCTGAGTTTCCTGGACCAGGTTGCAAGGAGAGGGGCTATCTCGGCGGAGCGCTCAAGCCGCTGGTTGAGGTTGACGACCCTGCGCAGGGCGAGGTCTACCTCGGGCATCCATTTCTGCTTCTCCTTGAGAGGAGTCTTTTCAGAAAGGATGGAGTTGAGCAGGTTTCGGTATTGTTCGAGGGCGGTGTTGAAGCGGCCCTCGAAAAGTGACTTCTCAGCCGTCGCTATGGATGCTTCGATCGATTCGGCGCATTGCCCTGTCGGCCCGCAGCAGGCGGTGAACAGCAGCGCTGCCGCGAAGAACAGCTTTGCCCGGCAGTTGCTCCCGGGTTTCGTATTGGCAGTCGGCAGGTTCTTCATGATTTCCAGTCTGGTTTACCTGTTAATGTTGTTACCGCGTTCCTCAGCGGTCTCGTTTATCTGATGACCCTCGCGCCGCACCAGTTGGCACGGTCGAGAGCTGCACTTAAGTTCTTGTCTCCGAAATCCACCTCCAGGGACAGGGTCTTTCCGTTGCTGACAGGGAGGTCCAGCTCCTGTGGCGGATCGGAGAATTTCATGAGCTTTTCGGCGAGCCTTTTTCCGTCAAGCCATACCCGGAAGACGACTGTTCCTGTGCTGGAGCCCGCTCCCTGCAGGGGTGGACGGGCCGAATCATCCAGTCCGATTGTCGCCTGGAATTTCTGGAAGCCGCCGGCAAGGTCGTACTCGAGCTTTGAATAGGCGTGCACTCCCAGTCCCTTTGCATAGGTTTTTTCTCTCATCCGGAGCTGCTTTCCAAGAACGTTGCGGTCTCTCTTGAAGGGGAGCTTTGCCAGGAAGAGGTTGCCAAGGTGCTCGGTGGTTTTCTTCGGATCGATGTCGGAGAGGTACTGGCAGCGTCCTCCCAGGAAGCTGACGTGGGAAAGTTTTTCGAGTGGTATCCGGAGTGAACCCAGCAGCTCATGCTGCAGCGAGAGGCCGGTCTTTTCCAGGCCAAGGAGGCTTCCATGGAGATTTCCCCCGCCGACCAGGAAAACGTCGACTTGTTGTGCGGTCGGGGTTTTCTTTTTCTTCTCGGTGTCTTCTCCCAGCTCGGCCAGGTTGAGTGCGCGGATCTTGGTGGTGGGCAACTTGACCTGTCCGACCCCGTCGGCGCTGAAGGAGATCGTTCCGCGCTTCATGTCCTCGAGGAACCCGGTAAGCCGGGTGCCTGCGCTGAGGTGGGCGACATCGTTTTTCGGCCTCTTGCTGAGAAGGTTGTCGCGAAATCGCGCCCACTGGGCTTCGTCAGAAAAGGCATGCCGGAAAAGGAGGAGGCGAAGCGCTGAGAGGTTGAAGCGTACCTGGCCCTTTTTCTGCTGGAGCGCCTGGGAGATGGCGTGGCTTGCAACCGTCAGGATCTCTTCATCCTGCACGGGCTCGATCGAAAGCGGGGTTCCCCAGAAATGATCACCATTGCTGAGGACAATTTCTGAGCTTTCCCGCGGCCTGCTTTTTTCTGCAGGGTCAGCGGGATATTCAAAGGTCAGAAAGAGGAGGTCTTCGGCCTTGTAGGTGCCGGCGCCGGCCGCCAGGGTCCCCGCTCCCTTCTCTCCAGGTGAGAACCTGAGAGTTTCTTCCAGCAATCCCAGGGTTGTGGAGCCGTTGATCGACTGGATGCTTATCGACGGCCCTGGCGGGGCGGGTGTTTTTTTCTCAGGTTTTTCGCTGGCTTCATCCTGCGGTCCAGGAAAACCGGAAGCAACCGGTTGCCGGGACAGGACCAGTACAGCCGCAAGCAGCAGGAAGAATCCTGCCCGGGTGCTCATCCTGTCTTTTTCGTAAAGAGATCCGTTCATCACCGAAAATTTTCCCCTGGCTACCTTGAAAGCTGCGTGTTCGACAGGAGCCCCGCCGATCGCCTCGAATCCCGGGCAGAGATTTTCTCAAAGCTCCACAGGTCCTTTTCAGAAGGTTTCTAACCTGTTTATTTCTGCCGTCATCGTCATAGGCGTATACGCTGAAACCCCGGAAATCCGTGGTTTTACCCGTTACGAAAATACTTGGGAATTCTAGGACTCAAGGGCGGCAAGGTCCACACGAAAACGAGACCGTCCGGCGGATTCAGCAATCGGCATAGTTGACATATCGGAACATCGGGTTATTAATACTCACGTTGAAGAGAAAACTGCCACCCATAAAGAGGAGCTATGTGATGGCACGCAGAAAGAATACAGCAGAGTGCAGGGAAGTACTGCGCAAGGTCTTCGAAAACGAAACCCCCGCGGGTGGAGGGGCTGACGCAGGTGGTGAACCTGGGAGTGGGCAGCGGCTGCGGGCCGGGGGGGGCGCCACCAACAGGATCGCGGG